>CAYXOW010000069.1:10861-12454 GCA_964466815.1 uncultured Treponema sp. | reverse complement strand
TCTACATCAATGCTACAGGCGCAAAGGCCACAGACATCGCTAAACTCGCGGGTTTCGAGCTTCCGGTATTTCCGGACTGCCATGAAGCTGGTGTGACGGAGCCTGTGGAACGCTTTATGGAGCCGATGATCGTCGATGTTCGCGCAGACGCCGAATCCGGGAACTACTATTTTTATCAAGCTGCGACCGGACAGGTCGTATTTTGTATTACACCCCGCCCCCAGGTGTGGGGAATGGACAAAGATTCCACCAGTGGTTTTTTACCGCTCGTCGTTCGGCGTATGCTCGAACTGTACCCGCGCTTGCGCAACCTGCGCGTGCGTCGCACATGGCGTGGGATGTATCCCATGACTCCCGATGGGTTACCGATCCTTGGGTACCCGGAGAGCGCGAAAAACTTCCTACAGATCGTCGGAATGTGCGGACAGGGTTTCATGCTGGGACCTGGGCTCGGGACGATCGTCGCTGCGGCCATATCTGGAGGAAGCTCGTTCGCAAAGCCAGCAGGCAGCACTGAGTATAGCTCAATTTTCGAAGAGCTCTCCGTTGCGCGCGATTTCGATCATATGGAGCTCTTAAAGTAATTGACAAATAAACCCGATTTCGCGATAGTGTCTATATTCATAGGATTTTAGTAGGATATTTGGCATGTTTCAGGTTCCCACAAAGACACAGTACGCGATACGTGCACTTGTGCACCTCGTTCAGACAAAAACGGCGAGCGTGGCGAGCATCGCTGAGTCTGAACGAATTCCGTTCAAGTACCTCGAAGCGATCTTTTCCCAGCTCAAGAGCGCGGGCATTTTGAGTGCGGACCGGGGGCGGAGCGGAGGGTATCGGCTGGCCCGAGCGCCCGAACTCATTCTAATGAGCGATGTAGTGAAGGCGACCGAGGGAGACGTACGCCCGGTGGAGTGCGTCGATGACGCTTCGATTTGCACTGTCGCGGAGGGCTGCCTGCCACGCCGTTTTTGGCTTGGCCTCAAGCGAACCGTAGACAATTATCTCACATCGGTGACACTCGCAGACATCGCTGAACCATTCTCTCGACAAGTCCGAACGGACCGTTCTCACCAAGTTGAAAAAATTCAAATCGCCGCGAACAAGGAGCATCGTTCATGAGCAGCCGCTATGTCTATCTCGATTACAATGCGACCACGCCGCTGCGCGCGGAAGTTCGCGATCTCATGGTGAGGGCACTCGATATCTACGGCAACGCATCGAGCATGCACGAGCTTGGGCGCACAGCCCGTGCCGAGGTCGAGGCCGCGAGAGCACATGTGGCCGCCCTCATCGGCGCGAAGGGCGCGTCGCATCTTTACTTCACATCGGGCGGCTCAGAGTCCAACAACACAGTCTTCAACACGATGTTTCTCCGCGGGCGCACACAGGAGCGCAGGAAGATCATCACGACCTCGATCGAGCATCCCTGTGTGCTCAACGCCGCCATCCACTTGAAAGATGAAGGGTTCCCGGTTGTTTTTCTGAATGTCGACGGCAGGGGGCGCGTCGATATGGAGCAGTATCGTCGCGAACTGGGGCCCGATGTGCTTCTCGTATCGGTGATGGCGGCGAACAACGAGATCGGCACGG
>CAYXOW010000069.1:10485-10790 GCA_964466815.1 uncultured Treponema sp. | reverse complement strand
GCGGCGGGGAAAATTCCCGTCTCGGTCGACGACTGGGGTGTCGATTACTGCACACTTTCTTGCCATAAAATTTATGGTCCGAAGGGTATCGGCGCGCTCTATGTGCGATCCAAGTCCCCCATCGAGCCCCTTATCCGGGGTGGGCACCAGGAAGATGGAGTCCGCGCGGGAACCTACAACAATCTGGGCATCATCGGTTTCGGGGAAGCCGCTCGGCTTGCCGCCATGGAGCAGGGCGAGTACGCCGCGCACACCAGCAAACTTCGGGACCTCCTCAGAGATCTTATTGTAGCGCGCATTCCGTC
>CAYXOW010000069.1:7102-10347 GCA_964466815.1 uncultured Treponema sp. | reverse complement strand
GGTAGTCTCGACCCCTCGCACGTGCTTATGGCCATAGGACTTGGGCCGGAGCTCGCGCACGGTTCGATCCGGTTCTCACTTGGCAAATATACCACAGAGGACGACATTCGCTATGTCGGCGAGAAACTGCCGCCGATCATCGCGCGCTTGAGGAAGATGTCGACGGTGCCGTTCGAAGCGGTTACTACTAGGTAATTCGAGGAGCGAAATGATGGACGCGTTTCAATGGCTCTATTCAGATATAGTAAAAGATCACTTCACCAACCCCCGAAACGTTTTCGACCCCGACAAGGACGGCGACTTCAAGGCGGATGCCGAGGGTATGGTGGGTAATATTAAGTGCGGCGATCAGATGATGTTCATGCTCAAGATCAAGGGCGACATCATCGAGGATGTGCGCTGGAAGACTTACGGCTGCGCCTCCGCCATCGCCTCGACTTCGATGCTCTCCGAAACAATCAAAGGAATGGATATACGCGATGCCTACCATATCAAACCGGCCGACATCGCGAATAGACTCGGTGGCCTCCCGGAGAACAAAATCCACTGTTCGGTGCCCGGCGACAAGGCGCTACGCGCTGCGATCGATGTGTACCTCGAGCGCGAGGGCAGAGCGGGCGAGTTCAAGGGCGAAGACGCGCAGATCATCTGCAAGTGTCTCAACATCAGCGACAAAGATATCGAAGAGGCGGTGAAGCAGGGCGCCCACGACTGGCACTCGCTGCAGGAAGCGACCAAGATCGGCACGGTGTGCGGCTCCTGCAAGACAAAGGCCGAAGAACTATTGCATGAATTTGTCCATATCTACAGCTGAAGACATTGCCGCAAGCAGGGATTTTCTAGTTCGGAGGGGTAGTGAGTGCTACCGGAAGCTTCCATGGAGAGGCGACCTGAGCCCTTGGCACATTCTCCTTTCGGAGGTGATGCTCCAGCAGACGCAGGTTTCACGCGTGGCATCCGTGTTCCCGCTTTGGCGTGAAAGGTTCCCAACCCCCTCATCCTTCGCCTTGCTCTCCGTTGCAGAGGCGCTCGCAGCATGGAGCGGCCTCGGCTACAACCGCCGAGCGCTCTCGCTGCTCGCGACTGCGAAGATCCTCGCCGAAACCTACCTTGATTCAGTTCCAGCATCGGAAGACGCACTGAGGACGCTCCCGGGCATCGGGCCCTACACCGCGAGGGCAATACTCGCCTTTGCCTTCGATATCCCTTCGGTATTTTTAGAGACGAATATACGCGCGGTTTACATTCGACATTTTTTCGAAGGCGCGGAGAAGGTCAGCGATGCTGAACTCGAGGCCATCGGTAGAGCGCTCCTCGACGAGTCGCACCCGCGCGCCTGGTACACCGCGCTCATGGACTACGGTGCTTGGCTCAAGGTACACGAGCTCAATTTCACGAAGAAGGCAGCCACCTACCGCCCGCAGAAGCGCTTTCAGGGCTCTGAGCGGCAACTGCGCGGCGCTCTTCTGAAAGCACTTCTGAAGGCCGCGCCCACAAGCGTCGAGGCGCTCTCTTACGAGCTGAAGATGGACACCGTACGGCTTTGGAACTGTGCTGAAAAACTCGAAAAAGAAGGATTCATCGAAATCATTCATGCTGAAGCGAATACAGATGCGAATGTGGACTCATCCACAATCGCATCGGCCCTTCACACAGCTTATCTTCGCTTGCCGACACCCAAGAATTGAATAATATACATATTATATAGTATAAATATTTACCTCTTGACGGATTGTCGATACGCATCGTATTCTGAACCTCGAAAAGCTATAATCCAGGGAGGAAGACATGAAAAAAGCCGGATTGGCAGCGTTCGCGCTGGTTCTTTTACTGGTGCCCTCGGCGGTGTTCGCGCAGGTAACGCTCAAGCTCGCGCACCTCAATCCACAGCAACCCTACGACGTCGCGTCCGCTGCGATGGCTGCGGTTTTCAAAAGTGAAGTGGAGAGCAACTCCAATGGCCAGATTAAGGTTGAGATATACCCCAACGGCGTGCTCGGAAAAGAGGCTGAGACTCTTCAGCAGGTCAAGGTAGGTGTCGTCCAGTCATTCATCTCCTCATCTGGCGGAATGGCCCAATTCTATCCACTCATCGATGTGACGAATATGCCCTTTGCGTTCTCGAGCTACAATGTAGGCTATAGAGTATACGACGGTGACTTCGGCAAAGCGCTCTCCGCGGATATTGAGAAGAAGGCCGGCTTTCACGTGCTCGGATTCGGCGAATCAGGTGGATTCTTTGCAATTACGAACTCGAAGCGCCCCATTAAATCTCCGGCCGACATGAAGGGCATCAAACTCCGCACCATGGCGCTGCCCCTCCATCAAGCAATCGTGAAAGCCCTCGGTGCTTCTCCGACGACCATCGCCTGGGCTGAAGTGTACACCAGTCTTCAGACCGGTGTCGTCGATGGTCAGATGAATCCTATCTCAATCATCGCGATGGCGAAACTCCAGGAAGTTCAAAAGTATATCACCCTGACGAACCACTTGTACGCGCCTTATGTGTGGGTTATCAACCCGAAATTCTACAATAGCCTCTCCAGCGAACTCAAAGCGGTGGTGGACGATGCTGCGCGCACTGCGATTGTCGCAGGTCGTGGTCTCTCGAGAATTATCGATTCCACCGACAAGGGGCTGCCAGCTCTCGCGGAAAAGATGCAGGTTTATGTCCCCTCTAAGGCAGAATTGAAGCAGTTCCGCGACGCGACTGTGCCCGCTGCCCGCGAATTCATGCTCACGCAGTATAAAGACGAGGGGAAGTACTGGGTCGACAAGTTCTTCGATGCGATCGATAAGGCAGAGAAGGAACTCTCAGACTGATCGAACCTCGAAATGCGTGCCGCGCATGCGGCCTTCAGTGCGCGGTGTATCAACACCTAGCGTTTGATGAAAATGAAGCGCCGCCCGCTTTGTGCGGGAGGCGCAGTTTTTTTTAGGAAATTCATTCAGAGGAGAAATTATGGGTGAGCAAATGCCGATTGCGCGCGCGGCGCGCCGGTGTTCCACGCTGATCGACAAGGTTGTGAGTGTAGCCTGCGCACTGTTCTTTGGCGCGATGACTCTCGATGTGCTACTCGGTGTTTTTTTCCGCTATGTACTGAATTCACCGCTCAACTTTACTGAAGAGCTCGCCCGGTATTTGATGATTTGGGGCGCGAGCCTCGCGATCAGTCTAGGCATCTCGGGTGGGGAGCACGGCGGCCCTACAGTTATTTTGGATTCGCCGAAGAATTCGAAAGCAA
>CAYXOW010000069.1:4595-6984 GCA_964466815.1 uncultured Treponema sp. | reverse complement strand
AATCGATGCGAAAGCGCAGATGACCCAGGCGCTCGGTATTTCGATGGTATTGCCGAAGCTTTCGGTTCCGCTTTCAATGATGCTCGGGGCTATTCAAATCATACTCGTCAGTATCCTCATTCTCGCCGACCCTCAAGGAAAGCTTCAAACTTCGGCGACAGGTTACATCGATATCTGAGGTACAAATTATGATTCTTTCAGTGCTTGTCGTATTTTTCGCGATGCTCGTAATCGGTGTGCCCATAGGCTTCACGCTCGGGATCGCCGGCACGGTTGGACTCCTCATGATGGGGAGCGGGGTCGGGCTGCTCTCGATGGCTCCGCTGCAGTATTTCACCGGCCTCGATATGTTTACACTCATGGCGATGCCCTTCTTCATCCTCGCGGGCGAGCTCATGAACAAAGCCGGCATCACGCGAAGGCTCGTACACTTCGCGAATGTACTCGTGGGCCACTGGCGCGGAGGATTGGCGCACGCAAACATTCTCGCCTCTGTATTTTTTGCGGGTATGACAGGTGCGGCCGTTTCCGATACCGCGGCGATCGGCACCATGCTCATTCCCGCTATGGTCGAGGATGGCTATGATGTCGATTTTTCGGCTGCGGTGACCGCCGCATCCTCGATTATCGGGCCGACGATCCCTCCGTCGAACATGATGGTCATCTACGGCTCCCTCATGAATGTCTCGATCGCGGGGCTCTTTGCGGCAGGATTCATGCCCGGTTTTCTTCTCGCCGGTCTTCTCATGATTATGTCTGCGTACCTCTCGTACAAACGCGGCTATCCCAAGGGACCGAAGCATACTTTCAAAGAAAAACTTGTGGCCACGAAAGACGCGATTATTCCGCTTCTGATGCCGATTATCATTTTGGGCGGCATACTGTCGGGGCTCTTTACTCCGACCGAGGCTGCGGCCGTGGCGGTATTCTATGCCCTCATAATCGGTTTTTTCGTGCTCAAATCGCTGGGAGTACGCGACCTTATGCCGATGCTCATCAGAACCGCGCGCGTCACGGGCTCGGTGTTTCTCATCATCGGTACCGCGAGTATTTTGAGTTGGGTTCTGGCCATCAACCAGGTCCCGCAGGCGATTGCCCAGTTTCTCATCTCGACGACGCGCGATCCGAAACTCATCATGCTTCTCATCCTCATCCTCATGCTCATCGTGGGCATGTTCATGGATATCGCCGCGGCGCTCATTATTCTCGGGCCGATACTCCACCCGATCGCGGTGGGCGTTGGGTATCAACCGATACACTTCGGCATTATCATGGTGCTTTCGCTCAATATCGCTCTAATGACGCCGCCTGTAGGAGCATGCCTCTTCGTTGCCTGCTCTATCTCGAAGATAAGCCTCGCGAAACTGTCGAAGGCGATTTTTCCCTTCATTATCATGGAGGTGATCGCGCTCTTCATGGTGGCGTACATACCGGAAATTTCACTTTTCCTGCCGAGATTGCTCGGGTTTGTGAAGTAGGAGACTCGCTGTCGACTTTGGGTTGACTATTACATCGGTGCTCAGGGGCGGATATGTACCGTCTCCGAGCGCCTTTTTTATAAGGGTAATTGCAGCGCTAGGCTTTCCCGAAGAGGTATGCGAAAAAGCGCGCGACACTATCGAAGAGTATTCTGAAGAATCCGCCCTTTGGGATTTCCTGCTGAGAGACTAGATCCACCGAGCCCACAGTTTTCCCGTCCACGCTGTACACGATGCTGCCGAGCTTATCGCCCCTATGCACGGGCGCTTTTACACTCTTCAGCGTTTCGATTTTGGCGCTCACGCGGTCGGCCAACGACCGTGCGACGGTGACGGCAGCTTCTCCATTCGGTTCAGGCTGCACCCGTGTGTTCTGTCCGAACCATACACGGATCGATTTAGGCAATATATAGCCAGGCCTCGCGGTGCTGAAATTGTTAAATGCCCAGTCGAGGAGAGCTTTTGAGTCATGGGTTCGGTTCGCGATGCCATTGGCATAGGGAGTCGACGATCCTCCGAGGAGCACTGCGATGTATCGATTTCCGTTGCGCATCGCGGTGGCGGCCATGTTGTAGCCTACCTCGATGATGTAGCCGGTTTTGAGGCCGTCCGCGCCCTCGTAGCTGAAAATGAGAGGATTGCGGTTGTACTGGATAATGACGCCATCCGGGTGATAATTCGCTGTCGCATGTTCGGGGCGCGGGAAGCGAATCGATTTCACCGAGTGGAGGTCTTTGAGGGCGTCCGGGTGGAGCTCGATGTAATCTTTGCAGAAGAGCGCGAATTCCCGCGCAGTCACGAGGTTCTTTTCCGAAAGGCCGCTCGGCTCCACGAAGGTGAGCCGTTCGAATCCGAGCTGTCGCACTGCGTGGTTCATCATTTCCGCAAATTTCTCGTTCGAGCCGGCGACC
>CAYXOW010000069.1:920-4577 GCA_964466815.1 uncultured Treponema sp. | reverse complement strand
CGAGAGTATACGCCGCATCGTTGCCCGAAACCACCGCGGCGCCGAGCATTATGTCCCTGAGACTCACCTTCATGCCCGGTTGGAGGTACATAAGCGAAGAGCCATAGGGGAGGGCGGTATCTTGCGGCAGAATGTCGATCATCTGATCGAGTGAGAGTCGACCTGCCGCGATCTCATTCATCACCACGTGGAGTGTGACGAGCTTGGTGAGGCTGGCGGGTGGTAGCGCGAGGTCGGCGTTCTTCTCGAAAAGCACCGTTCCCGTCGCGGCGTCGATGAGAATAGCGGATCTCGCGTTGATCGATGGCGGCGATGGGATAGTGGCGCCGAGTGCTCTAAAACTGTTGATGTCGAGACCAGAAGCGCTAGAAATGGCTACAACGAGAAAAAAAAGAAGGGCGCACGCAGAGGTGCGCGCCATAAATGAGATTCGAGGAAGGGAATTGCATTCTTTCATCGCACACGCCTCGATCAGAAATCGGCCTGACGAGGTGCTCTTGGGAAGGGAATCACGTCGCGAATGTTGGTCATTCCGGTCACGTAGAGGAGGAGTCGTTCGAAGCCTAGGCCGAATCCCGCGTGGGGTGTCGAACCGAAACGTCGCAGGTCCAGGTACCAACTGTATGCCTCCTTGGAGAGGCCCAACGATTCGATTCGTTTTTCGAGAATGTCGAGACGCCACTCGCGCTCTGAGCCGCCGATGATCTCGCCGAAGCGGGGAACGAGTACGTCCATCGCCGCCACGGTTTTTCCGTCCTCATTCTGCTTCATGTAGAAGGCTTTGATGTCCTTGGGGTAGTCCGTTACGACGACGGGGCCGCCCGCAACCTTCTCGGTGAGGAATTTTTCGTGTTCGCTCTGGAGATCGCAGCCCCAGTAGGGCTTGAACTCGAAGGTAGCGCCTGACTTTTCAAGCTCTCGAACGGCCTCCGTGTAGGTCATGTGGGTGAAGGGTGTCGAGACGACTTTCTCGAGCGACTCCCTAAGGCCTGGCTGGATGCGCTGATCGAAGAATGCGATATCGTCGGCGCAGTCGCTGAGCGCGATGCTCACGAGGTATTGGATGAATTCGCTGGCGAGGGCGATGTTGTCAGGCAGGCGCGCAAAGGCGACTTCCGGCTCGATCATCCAGAACTCTGCGAGGTGGCGCGTAGTGTTGGAGTTTTCGGCGCGGAATGTCGGCCCGAAGGTATAGACGCGCGAGAGCGCCTGACAGTAGGTCTCGACGTTGAGCTGGCCGGACACCGTAAGGTAGGATTTTTTCCCGAAGAAGTCCTTGTCGTAGTCCACAGGCTTGCCTGATTTCGCGAGCGCGTCGAGGTCGAGCGTGGTCACCTGGAACATCGCGCCCGCGCCCTCCGCGTCGGAGGAGCTGATGATGGGAGTGTGTACGTACAGGAACCCGCGTTCCTGAAAAAACTGGTGGATGGCGAAGGCCAGGGCGTTGCGCACGCGGAACACCGCGCCGAAGGTATTCGAGCGGGTGCGCAGGTGGGCGATCTCCCGCAGGAACTCCATGGTGTGGCCCTTCTTCTGGAGCGGGTAGGCGGCCGGGTCGGCGCCGCCATAGACCTCGATTTCGCGGGCCTGCAATTCCACGGCCTGCCCCGCGCCCTGCGAAGGCGCCAGGTCGCCGGCGGCGCGAATGCACGCGCCCGTCGTCACCTGGCGGAGCGTCTCGGCGGGAATCGCCCCCGCTTCGATCACCACCTGCAAATCCTGAAAGCAGGACCCGTCGTTCAACTGCACAAAGTGAACGCCCTTGCCGTCTCTCCTCGTCTTTACCCATCCGCGCGCCTCCGCCGCGCGCGGCACGGGACCCGTCAGCAGGTCGCGAATGTAGCCGCCCGGTTCGATCATGCTTCCTCGCCGTCGCCGGGCAGGCTCTCCAGCCGGTCAAACACCTGTTTCACCGCGTCCAGGGGCTTGCTCATTCCTTCCACTTCCTTCAATTCCAGCAGCAGCGGATACTGCCCGGGGCGCGACCGCAGCAACTTCATTACCCGCGGCCAGGGGATGGTGCCGCCTTCGGCGACCAGCGGAAACAGGTGCTGGTCGGCCTGGCCGTCGTTGTCGTGCACGTGCAGCGAGCGGATGCGCTCCGCCAGCACCTGAAAGGCTTCCGGCACGCCTTCGTGCAGGTTGGCGTGACCCGTGTCGAGCACGAAATCGAGGTCCAGGTGCGTGATCTCGGCGAAGCGCCGTAAGCGTTCGGCCGACGACAGCTCATTGGGGATGTTCTCGAGGAGAATCCGCACGCCCCGCTGTCCCGCAAACAGCGTCAGCTCCTCCAGCACCGTAAACGCGGCCTCCACGGCCCGCTCGCTGAATTCCTGCCCGCTGACGCCCAGGTGCTGCACGGCATAGCGGCAGGGAATCGTTTCCGCCACCTCCAGCGCCCGCTTCAGTTCATCGACGATGGGAATCCGCCGCGATTTCATCGGCTCGGTGATATCCAGCACCGATTGCGGACCCGAGCGCCCCCAATACTCGTCGTTGTACATGGGCAGGTGCAGCGAGTGGACCCGCAGGCCGGCGTCGCGGAACCACAATCCCAGCTCGGAAACCTGGCTCCGGTTGCGCCAGTCCAGGTGCTGACGCGCCAGGAACAATTCCACGGCGGGGATGCCCTCATGCTGGATGCGGTCCAGCAGGGCCGCCGTCAGGTGGTGGTTGACGAAGAGATGAGTGGAAAGTACCCGTTCCATACCGGGAGTCATGCTTTGTTCAGTAGCCAAGCGCGGTGGCCTCCACGCGGCCGTCGGCGGCGCCTTGCAGCCAACTGCCGTCCCACAAAATAGCGCAGACTTCTCCCTGCTTCTCGACGAGGCGGATCGTATGCCCGCGTGCCTTCAGCAGGGCGATGGTGTCCGGCGAAACGTCCCGCTCCACCCGCAGTTCGTCCGGCATCCACTGGTGGTGGAAGCGGGGAAACTCGACGGCCCGCTGGATGTTCATGCGGAAATCGAGGACGTTGACCAGCACTTCCAGCACCGTGTTGATGATGGTGGTTCCGCCCGGCGAACCCAGCACCATCCGCAGCGCGCCGTCCCGCAGCACGATGGTAGGCGTCATCGAGGACAGGGGATGCTTATACGGTTCCACGCGGTTCGCTTCACCCTGGATCGCGCCGTACAGATTCGGCTCGCCGGGCTTGGCCGAGAAATCGTCCATTTCGTTGTTCAGCAGGAACCCCAGCCCTTTCGGCGTCACGCCGCTGCCGTAGCTGCCGTTCAGCGTATAGGTGACCGCCACCGCGTTGCCCTCCGCGTCCACCACCGAGTAATGCGTGGTCTCGGCGCTCTCGCGCTCGGCGGCGGCGACCCCGCCCGGACGGACGGCGGACGACGGAGTGGCGCGGTCCGGATCGATGCTGCGCCGGCGCTCCGCGATATACGCCGGGTCCAGGAGACGGCTCACCGGCACCGGATGGAATTCCGGATCGGCCAGGTGCTCGCTCCGGTCGGCGTAGAAGCGGCGCTGCACCTCGGCCATGAAGTGAATCACGGCGGCCGAGCCCGCGCCGCCGCGGAAGTACTCGCTCTCCTCCAGCATGCCGAGCATCTGCAACAGCCCGATGCCGCCCGAACTGGGCGGGGGCGCGGTCAGAATCTCGTAGCCGCGATAAACGCCCCGCAGCGGTTGCCGCTCGGCTAC
>CAYXOW010000069.1:0-900 GCA_964466815.1 uncultured Treponema sp. | reverse complement strand
CGTACCGTTTCAGGTCCTCGAGCGTGATCAATCCGCCGTTCGCCCGCATGTCCGCCGCCAGCAGCCGCGCGGTTTCGCCCTCGTAGAAGTCCCGGGCGCCATGCTCGCGGATGCGTTCCAGCGTCCGCGCCAGGTCCGCCTGAACGAACCGCTCGCCGGGATCGTAGTAGAGGCCGTCCTTGAGGAAGATGCGCCTGGATTCCGGGAACCCATCGAACAGCGCGCACTGGTCGCGCAGCGACCGGGCTTGGTCGTAGCTGAGCGGAAATCCCTCGCGCGCCAGGCGGACGGCGGGGGCCAGCAGGTCCGCCCAGCGCGCGCGGCCGAAGCGGCGGTGGGCCGCTTCGAGCCCCTTGACCGTTCCCGGGACGCCCGACGCGAGGTACCCGAACCGCGACCAGTCGCGCAGGTGGCCGTTTTCGTCCAGATACATGTTCCGGGTCGCGGCCAGCGGCGCACGCTCGCGGAAGTCCAGGAATGCCGCGCGGCCGTCCGCCATCCGGACCAGCAAGAAGCCTCCCCCGCCCAGATTCCCGGCCGGCGGGTGGGTGACCGCCAGCGCGAAGCCGATGGCCACCGCGGCGTCCACCGCGTTCCCGCCGGACTTCAGCGTTTGAATCCCAACCTCGGTGGCATGGGCTTCGCGCGTGACCACCATCGCGCTGCGGGCGCGGACCGGCTCGCGGGCGGCAAACAGCGGCGCGCACAGCGCCACCGCCAGCGCCGCCAGCCCCGTTTCTCGCATATCCTTACTATTGTAAGCGGCGCGGCATTTCTGTAAGCGGCGCGGCATTTCGCGGAGGTTCTTCGAATGCGCTTGGTTTTCCTCTTGTCTTGCAGCGTTCTGTGCGCCGGGGCGGCCCCTCAAGAAGCGCAGCCCACTGGCATGCGGCGCATCGA
>CAYXOW010000068.1:12205-12499 GCA_964466815.1 uncultured Treponema sp. | reverse complement strand
ACCCGTTGTTCGCAAAATTCTTCGCAGACGCACCCGAGTGGCGCCCAGCCTGGCGATGCGGAGACAGAAATCATCGAGCAGATCGATATCGGTGGTGTGGCGCTCATACGCGCCGCAGCGAAAAACCACGCGCGGGTCGCGGTGCTCTGTGCGCCTTCAGACTACGACATCGTCGCGAATGAAATCGAGCGCAGCGGAATTCGACCGGAAACGAGGCGCGCACTCGCCGCCAAGGCTTTCGCGCGTACAGCCGCCTATGATTCTGCAATCGCGGCATGGTTTGCTGGTGCCAGC
>CAYXOW010000068.1:11839-12168 GCA_964466815.1 uncultured Treponema sp. | reverse complement strand
ACCGCCGCAACCTCAGACTTCGCCACTGTGTCCGGCTCGGCCACTCCCGATCGAACCGCCTCTACGAATTTTGCGGCTGGCCCAGGCAGCCCTTTCAGCTTCAGGGGTACTGTCGAGCGCATTCTGCGCTATGGTGAGAACCCCCACCAGAAGGCGCTTTTCATTCTGCCGGAGGACGAGCCTGGTCCTCTCGGCAGCCGTATCCTCGGCAGCCGTATCCTCGGCGGGCGAGTCCTCGGTGGAAAAGAGCTCTCGTACAACAACATTCTCGACCTCGACGCGGCATGGCGCGCGGTGCTCTCCTTTGAAAAACCTGCAGCGGTCATCGT
>CAYXOW010000068.1:8779-11807 GCA_964466815.1 uncultured Treponema sp. | reverse complement strand
CACCGCGCGCCGCTTACGACGCGGCGCTCGCCTGCGATCCAGTGTCGGCATTCGGTGTAATCGTAGCGCTCAACCGCCCCTTGGACGGCGACACCGCGTCCGCACTCAAGGATCTCTTCCTCGAGTGCGTTGTCGCGCCATCCATCGGCGAAGCTGCCCGCGAGGCGCTCAAGGGCAAGAAGAATTTACGGCTCATCGAGGCGGACCCGGCAGTCTATGCGCGGGTCTCGCGCGAGCTGAGGAGTGCGGCTGGTGGTATTCTCGCGCAGGAGCCTGATCGCGGCGACCCGGCCGGAATCGAGTGGCGCATCGTGAGTTCCCGCGCGCCCAGCGCCGAGGAGATGGAGGCGCTGCGGTTCGCGTGGAAGCTCGTACAGCATGTCAAGTCGAACGCGATCGTGCTTGCAAAAGGGAGCGCGGCGGTGGGAATCGGCGGCGGACAGACGAACAGAGTCGATGCGGTGCGGCAGGCCTGCGAGCGCGCTGGCGCACGTGCGCACGGGGCCACGATGGCTTCCGACGCGTACTTTCCGTTTGCGGACGGCATAGAGGCCGCGGCGGCTGCCGGCGTGACGGCGGTGGTGCATCCGGGCGGCTCAATTAGGGACGCGGAGGTGCTCGCCGCGGCCGACAGACTCGGCCTCGCGGTGGTGTACACCGGCGTGCGTCATTTCAGACACTGAGCGCGAGGTGGTTGGACGGGCCGCATAGAGGCCTGCACGCAGACCGAGGAGGCGCGCAGCCACGGTACACGCTCACTTGCATAAAGCACAATGATTTGAGAGGTTATTCTATGGGTTTTGAAACACTGATTGAACAGGGCACAGGCCTCACCTTCGACGACGTGCTCATCGTCCCGGGGTACAGCGAAGTGCTCCCCTCCGAAGTCGATATTTCGGCCGAGCTCGTGCCGGGAATCAAGCTGAAATCGCCGATTCTCTCCGCGGCAATGGACACGGTGACCGACTCGCGCCTGGGAATCGCGATCGCACGGGTGGGCGGTATCGGCATCATCCACCGCAACATGTCGCCCGAAGCGCAGGCGGCCGAAGTGTACAAGGTTAAGCGCTCGGAGTCGGGCATGATCTCCGACCCCGTGTGGCTCCCCGAAACCGCGACGCTCGCCGACGCTGAGCACCTCATGGAGACGTATCGAATTTCCGGTATCCCCATCGTCGATCCCCAGACCGGACGGCTTGTCGGCATCATCACAAACCGCGACCGGCGCTTCTGCGGCCCCGACGATATGGCGAAGCCTGTCTCCGACTTCATGACTTCGAAGAACCTCGTCACCGCGCCCGAGGGCACCACAGTCGAGGACGCCAAGGCCATCCTCCGCCGCCACAAAATCGAAAAACTCCCCCTCGTCGACCGCGAAGGTCGCCTCAAGGGGCTCATCACGATCAAAGACATCGTTAAAAAAGAGGAATACCCCAGCGCCGCGGTCGACTCGCGCGGCAGGCTCCTCTCGGGCGCCGCGGTGGGCGTCGGCGCTGATCTCGAGGAGCGCGTTTCGCTCCTCCTCACACGCGGCGTTGACGTGCTCGTCATCGACACCGCCCACGGCCACTCGAAGAAAGTTGTCGAGGCGATCCGCCGCATCAAGGCAATTGCGCCTGGCACTCCCGTCATCGCGGGCAACGTCGTCACCGCCGAGGGCACCCGCGCCCTCATCGAGGCTGGCGCCTCGGCGGTCAAGATTGGCGTCGGCGCAGGCTCAATCTGCACCACCCGCATCATATCGGGCGCCGGCATGCCCCAACTCTCGGCCATCTACGAGTGCGCCCAGGCTGCCAAGCCCTACGGCATTCCCGTCATTGCGGATGGCGGCATCCGCTATTCAGGCGACATCGTCAAAGCGATCGCGGCTGGCGCGGAGACGGTTATGCTCGGAAGCCTCCTCGCCGGCCTCGAAGAGGCGCCAGGTGAGCTTGTGCTCTACGAGGGTCGTCAGTTCAAGAGCTACCGGGGAATGGGGTCAGTCGGCGCCCTGCAGGGCTACGGTCGCGACCGCTACGGTTCAGGGCAGTCGCAGGGTAAACTCGTCCCCGAGGGTGTCGAGGGCATGGTGCCCTACCGGGGTAAGCTCTCCGACTACGCTGCGCAGATGCTGGGCGGACTCCGCTCAGGCATGGGCTACGCGGGCGCCCGCACACTGGCCGAACTCCGCGCCGCGCGCATGGTGCGCATCACCGCGGCAGCCTACGCCGAAAGCCACCCGCACAGCATCGTGATCACCAAAGAAGCGCCTAACTATCAGAAGCGGGACTGAATACGTACAAAACTGCCAGGTTCATCGCGTTACTTGGTCGAATTGAAGATCTCGCGCGAGGCGAGCTCTTCCCAGCGCTCGATTTTTTCGCCAAGAGTGCGCTCGAGCTCTTCGTATCTGCGTCCGGCTTCGACAAAATCGAGGCGGGGCGCATCGGGAGCACTCGGGTCGTGGAAGAAGGCGTCGAGCCCTCGCTTCTCAGCCTCTAAATTGTCGATTTCGGCGAGGAGATCGCTCAGCTCCTTACGCTCCTTAAAGCTGAGCTTGCGCGGTGCGCTCGCGCCCGTCGATGCCGACGAAGGTCCTGTTCCGCTGATCATTGCTCCAGATGCCGCGTTTCCCGCGCTCTCCATTCCGTCTCTGCCGCCTGAGCCTCCTACACCCTTCGCGCCTCGGGCATTTGCGGTTCGTTCCTCACTTTTCTCTTCTTCTTCGAGCTTCCACTCAAAATAGCTGCCGTGGAATCGGTCGATTCCGCCGCTGCCGTTGAATATGAGAAGCTCGTCCGCGAGCCTGTCTACGAGGAGCCTGTCGTGCGACACCATGAGGATCGACCCGGCGAAATCGGCACAGTATGCCTCAAGGCTCTCAATCGTCTCGATGTCGAGATCGTTCGTCGGCTCGTCGAGCAGAAGGAGGTTCGGCGACTCCGAGAGGGTCCGCACGAGCATGAGGCGCCTGAGTTCGCCGCCGGAGAGCGTCGCGAGCCGCTGCCCCTGGTCGGTTCGAGTGAAGCCAAAGCGTTCAAGAAGGGAC
>CAYXOW010000068.1:0-8665 GCA_964466815.1 uncultured Treponema sp. | reverse complement strand
AAAGGCGGACTGTCTGCCCAAGCTCGACAGCGCCTTGGCTTGGCTGAAGTTTTCCCGCGATGAGCCGGAGGAAGCTCGTCTTGCCGGAGCCGTTCGGCCCCACAATGCCGACCTTCGCGCCAGTCGCAAGTTCCCAGGAGAAGTCGGAGAAGAGCGTCCGCTCGCCGTAGGACAACCCGAGTCCACGCATGATGCACACTTTTTTACCAAGTCGAGCTGCGTTCGAGGAGAAAACGATCTTCTCGCGATCCCTCTCGAGAAGCGATTCGCGCATCTTTTCGATCTCGCGCTTGCGTCGTTCGCTCTTGGTGGCGCGCGCCCGCGCACCCCTATTGAGCCACTCGAGCTCGATTTTGAGATTTGCGAGGCGCTTGTTCTCCATGCGGTTGAGGCTCGTGAGCCAGGTAGCCTTTTCTTCGAGAAACTTCGAGTAGCTGCCGGAGTAGCTGCGGAGTGTATGGCGATCGATCTCGACGATGGAGTTGGTTACGGTGTCGAGGAACCATCGGTCGTGGGTAACGAGGATAAAAGCGTTCTCCAAATTACGCAGCTTTGATTCCAGCCACTCGATGGTCCGCAAATCGAGATGATTGGTGGGTTCGTCGAGCACGAGGAGGCGAGCGTAGGGCGCAAGCGCCCTGGCAAGTGCCGCTTTACGCCGCTCTCCGCCGGAGAAGTCGCGCATCGAAATGTCGAGGTCGGGAAAGCCAAGTTCGCGGCACAGCGCCCGGTAGCGGTTTTCCAGTGAAATGGCGGGAGCGCCGTCATGCGCATAGTACCTATCGTGCGCCTCGCGCGCGACGCTCACCGTGCGCAGTATGCGCCCAGCACCGTCATCCACACCGCCCGCATTCTTTCGAGCGACTTCGATTTCGGTTGCTGTTCCAATATACAGAAAATCCCCGAGTGTACAGCCATCGGGGACTTCGACTTTCTGGGGAAGGTACGAGTAGGAGAAATCGCGGGCGCGGGCAATCTCTCCCGCGTCGGGCTGCAGCTGTCCGATGAGTAAGGAGAGCAAGCTGCTCTTTCCAACGCCGTTTCGGCCGATCAGGCCTATTCGAGCTTGATCCTCGATTTCGAGCCCTGCGTGCTCGAAGAGTGGGCCGCTTTTCAGCGAAAGCGATAGGTCACGCAGCGAAAGTATACTCATTTATTTATCCTGATCGGTCTATATTATAGTCATAAAATATACAGAATAATAAATATTATTTCTATATAAAAAAAAGATTTGACAAAACGCACGTCGTCCCTTATCTTTCTAAAAACCTCAGGAGGTACACATGAAAAAGATTGCAGTGCTCGCGCTTCTCGCGTGTGTCGTGGCGGTGGGCGCCTACGCCGCAGATCTCACCATTTCCACCCAAGTGAATCTCACCACGATGGATTATGCCAACAATTTCTTTTCTTTTAAAGGCGCTGTCGGAGCGAGCGACAAAGACCAGTTCGTGCTGAAACCAGACGCGACTTCGGGTGCAAGTAAACTTGAGTCGACTGTCACTTTCAACCCCTACCGTACCGATGTCCAGGGCAAGAAGCTCCTGCCGGGCGGCGTGCGCAACATGTTTCTATACGGAATCGCCGATTACGGCACATTGACGGGCGACAATCTCACCGTCACCAAGGACGCGAGCGGGGTCATCACGATCCAGTCCTGCCACCGGGGCACTGCGTACAAGATTGTCACCGACGCAAGCGGCAAGCTCGTTTTCCCGAACAACAGCTGCAGCACCCGCGTCATCGGCACGACCTCCAACCAGATCAGCACCGATTTTTCTCCTACGGGAAAGACGGCCGACATCGATTGGGCCAAAGTGTGGGATGCATCCATCGCCGACGGAAAGCAGATCGGGACAAGTACGGCCAAAACAGGCAAGATACTCCCCGATACCGCCAACTCCGAGCTGTTTCAGTGGGTAGGCTCTCTTCAGGTCACCTTCGACGGTACCTATCTCAAAGTCTCCGGTAGCCTGAACGCCACGCAGAAGTAAGACGCGCATACATCATCGCGTATTCTGAAAGTGGCCGCCTCGAATTCGGGGCGGCCACTCTTGTTTCTCGCCAGATTAAACCCCATGTGCGTTCCGGTCTTCCTTGCCGCGGATAAAGGAGAAGATCGCCGCCACAACCGAAAGCGCGATCGAAACCGTAAAGGCTCCGCGCATGCCTCCCACGAACGATTGCATTGTGGCCGATCCGAGCGCCACATTCGTCCCGACAAAGAGTTTCATCATGTCGCTCTGGGGCATTGTGGTGGCCGCCACCGCCATCGAGAGCGCGAGGCTTGTTACCATACCCGTCTGGCGGAGTGTCACGAGCGCGCCCGACGCGATGCCGAGCCTATGTCGAGGTGCCGCGTTCATCGCCGCGCTCGTGTTGGGCGAGTAGAAGAGGCCGCCGCCGAGCCCCATCAGTGCGAGACCAAAGGCGATGTTCTGATAGGGTGTGTCGGTTCCTAAAAAGAGCAGCCACACGAGGGCGGCCGCCTGCACTAGGACGCCGATTGTCGCCGGTATCTTCGCGCCCACCTTGTCGGAGAGCATGCCTGAGAGCGGCGCCACGAAGGCCATCACAATCGGCATAGGCAGAAGCAGAAGGGCTGCCTTGAGCGGATCGTAGCCTCGCACACCTTGCAGATAGAACACGATGAGAAAATTCACCGCAAACATCGCAAGGCTCTGGATCATCGCCGCGAGCGCCGAGAATGCGTAGACGCGGTTCTTGAAGAGTCCGAAATCGAGTACGGGGTTGATCGCGCGCCGCTCGATTCTGAAAAAGAGCGCGAACATAACGAAGACGAGGGCGAAAAGCCCGAGAATCGGCGCCGAGAACCACCCCGCGTCGATGCCCGACGTGAGCGCGACAAGCAGCGCGAGGAGCCCTACGCTAAAGGTACTCGCGCCGCCTGCGTCGAAGCGCTCGCCCGTCGCGCGGGGTGTCATCTCCTTGAGCACTTTATATGCCCAAATAGTTCCAAAAAGCCCAACGGGTACATTGATGAAGAATATCCAGCGCCAGCTGCTCGCCGACAGAATGATTCCACCCAATACGGGCCCCAGCACGCTCCCCGCCGCGAAGGTGATGCCGTTCAAGCCCAGCGCGCGTCCACGCTCGTTCGGTGGAAAAACTTCGGTGAGGAGCGCCGCGCTGTTCACGACCATCATAGCACCGCCCGAACCTTGAACAATGCGCGATAAGATGAGCTGCGTCGCGTTCTGCGAAACACCGCAGAGCGTCGAGCCCACGGTAAAGATCACGAAGCCGATGTTGTACATCCGCACGCGCCCGAGCATGTCGGCCATGCGCCCTAACGTGAGGAGGATTACTGTGCTCGTTAGGATATAGCTCATGATGACCCATATCATCTCCACGAGATTGGCGTGCAGGCTCGACATCATGTCGGGAAGCGCCAGCATTACGATATTGCTGTCGATCGCCGCCATCAGGGCACCAATCGTGGTAACGCTCAAAACGATCCACTTGTACTCGATTTTATGAGGCGAGCGGGAGCCCGTGCTCTTATTTTTCAAGGTTCTTCCTGCCTTTGCGCGGCGCCTTGCCGCCTCTTGGAATGTTTTAGAAAATAGCAAATATATGCCCATCGTATCTCAGGAGTTCAGTAAGAATCAATTGAGCGCACCCATCGATCGACAAGGTGAAACTCGCCCACCGATTTATGACGCTCTACATCTACTCGCATGCGCTCGCCCACGGATGTCTTTCAGGAGGGATACATTGAGTGCGTAATTAGATTGAAATGATGTAAAAGCCGAGACCGGGAATCGAACCCGGCACCTGCGCATTACGAGTGCGCCGCTCTGCCAGATGAGCTATCTCGGCTAGAAATGAACCGCGCGTACTATAACAGAAATCGTTGCCATTTTTCAAGGGCGTGGTGCGCATCGCTTCGCGTTAATGGCAAAGAGGGTGATACGAATAGTGAGCTTGCGCACAAAGTGCGTCAGCGATCCTGCGCTGCATAATAGCCGAGTAGCGCGGCGCCGAGCGTGCCGGCATCCGCGCCGAGCTGCGCGCGCACCACATAGCGCCTCAGGGACTCGGAATCGCTCAACGCCGCGATATACCCTCCAAGGAGCGTCAACATCTTCTCTGCGACGAGGTCGAGGAGCCCGTCGCGGAGGCCTATGCCGCCGCCCACGATAATGCGATCGGGCGCGAAGCTTAGGGCGATATTCGCGAATGCGTGCGCGAGATATTCAGCCTCGAGATTCCATGCTGGATGGTCCATCAGAAGATGTTCAGCTGCAGTACCCCAGCGGGCCGCCATCGCGGGGCCGCTTGCAAGACCCTCGAGGCAGTCGCCGTGGTGAATGCAGACCCCTGCGAAATGGGCGTCGCTCTCGGCCTTCGGAACGCGGATGTGCCCGAACTCTGGGTGAAAGCTTCCTCGGAGCACGCGCCCGTCGACACAGCTCCCCGCGCCGATACCGGTGCCCACCGTTACATAGGTGCAGGCGCGGTCTCCGCGCCCCGCGCCCCACTTCCACTCGCCGAGGGCCGCCGCAGCCACATCGGTCTCGAGCTTTACCGGCAGATTGAGCGCTCGCTGGATACCTTGGGCGATATCGACATCGGCCCAACCGCGTTTCGGGGTGTTGAGGAGATAGCCCCAGCGTGGGTTGCTCGTATCGCACTCGATGGGTCCGAACATACCGATGCCAAGTCCTTGAATGGAGCCGAAATCAGCCTTTGCCCGCAGAAAGAAATCCGTCACCGCCTGAAGCGTGGTTTCGGGGTCTGCTGTGGAGATTCGCGCGCTTCGCAGGATGGCGGGAGGTTTAGAGTTCGCCATCGCGGTATCGAATGACAGGATGGAGCACAGAAATTTGGTGCCGCCTCCCTCGATCGCTCCCACGAGCATAGTTCCTCCTAATCTTGTGTGTGCAGTTCTTCCAGAGGAGCGGCGGAAGAGAGCTCATCTTCAAAAGGCTTCGAAATTTTGATGAAATTCGGCGGTTTTCTGAATATGGCTCGAATATAGAGGAAAAAATCATCGTTTTCGCCATAGTAGTCAGGGATGTGACCAACCTGGCAGTAGCCGGCGTTTTCGAGTGCCTCATCGCCGAGACTGTTTTTCTTTGTCGTTGAAATTTCGATTCGAATCACCGCGAAGGGCAACTTTTTGAGGAGCTCGTCATCGATCATCTGAAAGAGGTGTTGAATTGCGGCTCCTGTCCGATAATCGCGGTCCAAGACGATAAAACGGATATCAAAAGTGAAGTTTCGGCCGGTCACTCTGTGAATAATGGCGAACGATACGAGGGTTTTGCCATCGCGGAGTTCGAGGAGGGTATAAGGTTCACCTGGGGACTGCTGCCAGTCTTTTAAAATCTCGGTCATAAGGTCGATTTCGACACCCTTAAATGCGCCTGTTATGCCCGCGATATGTTCATAGTCCCAAAAATTCACCGAAGGAAGCATCGTTCCGCCTTTTTCTCAATTTTCTTGAATAAATATAAGCTATCATCGCGACAGTGTAAACCCGTTATTTTACACTAGTATAGAAAAGGCTACGCACAACGGATCGCGCATCGCGCAAAACATTTTTAGTCTCCGAATCAACTTACCTATGTCTAATATAACTCTCGGCGTAAAAGGTTACATATTTTTATTTGATTTTCATCAAAAATGGGGTCCTTTTTAATACATTCGCGCACTCTTTTTCGATGCGCCAGGCAGTCTTTGATAATTTTTGCATTGTTATGCAATTAATTTCATAAATATGAATTCAATCGACTCGCACCGCATAACCTTGCCGATCGAGCTCCGTGAGCGCGGCGCGCCATGCGAGCGCGGCGCACTTTACGCGTACGGGGAGGCGAGCGACTCCTTTGAAGGCGGCGGCATCTCCAAGCGAATCGAGCGCATCGACACCTCTTTCTCCTCTGAGCACTTCGAGAAAGGTAGAGATGATCTCGCGCGCTCGCGCTGGAGTCGTACCGATAAGCGTCTGAGCGAGTATGTCAGCGGAGCTCATCGAGATCGAGCACCCCGCGCCGTCAAAAGCCGCGTTCGAAATGCGCCCATCACCGCCGATACTGATGGAGACGCGCACCTTGTCGCCGCATGAGGGGTTTTCTACGAATGGCCGCCCCTCGAGCGAGCGCCGGTATTTGGGCCGCTTGTAGTGATCGCGAATGATTTCTTCGTAGACCAACTCAAAAGGATCGCTCACAGTTCCTCCTTCGCGCGCACGACAGCGTCGATGGCGGCGTCGACATCTTCGAGTGTGTTGTAGGCGCCAAAACTTGCGCGGGCTGAGGAGAGAACGCCGAAATGGCGCGCCAGAGGGTGGGCGCAGTGGTGTCCAGCTCGCACCGCCACCCCGCGCGTGTCGAGAAAAGCAGAGATGTCGTGCGCGTGCGCGCCTTCGAGCGTGAAAGCGACAATGCCGGCGCGCCGTCCTGCTTTTCCTAGCACGCGCACGCCCTGAACTTCCTCAATGCCGCGTAGAAAACGCTGGCTGAGCCGCGATTCATATTCGCCGAGCGCCTCGATGTTGATACTCTCGAGCCAGTTCGCGGCTGCCTCGAGCCCGACCGCTTCCGCAATGGGCGGCGTGCCCGCCTCGAATTTATAGGGCAACTCGTTGACCGAAAAACCGTCGAGTCGCACCTCGGAGATCATGTCGCCTCCTCCCATAAAGGGCGGGATCGCGTCGAGGGCGCGCTCGGTGCCGTAGAGCACGCCGATCCCGAAGGGGCCATACATTTTGTGTCCGGAAAACGCCACGAAGTCGGCGCCGAGCGCGCGCACGTCGAGGCGCATCGAGGGAGCTGCCTGTGCGGCGTCGAGGAGAACCGGGATGCCGTCGGAAAACATAGAGGAGGGTGAGATGGCGCGGGCGCCGGTCTGCGACTCCGTACCCAAGCCCGAGTCCGAGCCTGCACCTGGTCCCATGCGCACCGACTTGGCCGCGGCGACGATCCGCTCGATCGAATTTATCGTACCGAGCACATTCGAGACCATTGTCACCGCGACGAGGCGCGTTCTTGGTCCGAGGAGCTTTTCATACTCGACGAGATCGAGTTCGCCCGATTCGGTGAGGGGTATGAATTTGAGCACCACCCCCTTGCGCTGTGCGAGCTGTTGCCAGGGCACGATGTTCGCGTGGTGTTCCATCACGGAGAGGACAATTTCGTCCCCTTCGCGCAGCGTCTCGCCATAGGTACGCGCCACGAGATTGATCGATTCTGTCGTTCCGCGCGTAAAGACAATCTCTCGGGGATTGGCCCCGATAAAACGCGCGAGGCGCGTGCGTGCCTTTTCGTAGCGCATGGTCGCCTTTTCGCCGATCGAATGGATGGCGCGGTGGACATTCGCGCAAGTATTGAGATAAAAATCGCGCTCGGCGTCGAGAACGACGGTCGGTTTTTGCGTGGTCGCCGCGTTGTCGAGGTAGATGAGGTCGGGGTGCGCTTCGAAGATCGGAAATTCGCGCTTGAGTGTGCGCGCCACTTCGGAATTGACCTCAGGCGGAGATCCGACGACAAAGGAAGTGTTCACGTTATGCTCCTATCTGGTTCGAGCGAGAGTGCCCCAAGGGCGCGTGACTCGAATTCCTCGGCGATTGGCTCGGGGAGAAGAGAAAAAATCGAGCCCAGGTGCCCTTGCGCGAGGACGCGCTTCGCGTCTTCGCGGTCGAGCCCGCGACTCATTAAATAGAAGAGTTCTTCCGGCCTCGGGCCACCTGTCGTCGCGCCATGGCTGCAGGCGACATCGTCCGTGTCGATCTGGAGCTGGGGTAGACTCTCCGCGCGCGCACCGTCTTCGAGGATGAGGTTGCGGTTGGAGAGGTAAGCGTCGGTGCCTTGGGCCTTTGGATCGACGCGAATGAGTCCGCGGAAGATGAGATGCGCGGACTCTTTGAGCGCCGATTTCATGGTCGATCGGCTCTTCGTGCGCGGTGCGAGGTGTCGCACGGTGAGGATGTGCTCTTGCTCTGTGCGGCCACGCGAGGCGTAGGCGGCCGAGAAGTTGAGCGCGCTCTGTGGACCTTCGAGCTCGACGACAGCCGAGTGAATGCCGTCGATGGCATCGAAGTTCGCAACTGTCCATTCGAGCGACGCGTTCGGGCCGAGAGTCGCGGTGTCGAAGGTCTCCCTGAAATAGCGGCCTCCGAGTGCGGATAGGACATAGAGCTTGAGGTGGGCTCCCGCTGCGAGCCTGATGTCGAGGGCTGTGTTGAGAAGGAGGAGAGGGGTGCGGGCGGGGGAAGGCACGAAGAGCTCGTCGGATTGCGTGAGCGGAGCTAAAAAACGCACACCTTGTGCCTCAGCAGCCTCGCCCTGCTCGAAGCGCACGAGCACCGCCGCGGCCGCATCTTCGCCCAGTTCGATTCGTGCCCGATACGCGTGCGACTCGCGATCGCCTTCATCGATGCGGACCGAGATGGTGCGCAGTTGGGACTCAACAACGCCCGCGGGAATCGCGACACCGTGCATTTCGGTACCGGATGGTGGGAGAGATAAAGAGTCGAGCATCGATGTCGATCCACCGCGCGCGGTACTCCCGATTCCGACGATATCGCGCGGGCGTGTCAGCGCATGAAGTTCACTCATCCTACTGAACCCTCCATTTCGAGCTCGATGAGCCTGTTGAGCTCGACCGCGTACTCCATCGGCAACTCCTTCACGAGGGGGTC
>CAYXOW010000067.1:11955-12606 GCA_964466815.1 uncultured Treponema sp. | reverse complement strand
GACCCAGTGGTTAACAGCCACTTGCTCTGCCAGCTGAGCTACAGGGGAATATGAACCTGCAACGAGCGCTACAATAGCCAATGATCTTATTTTTGTCAAGAACCAAAATCGCGCTTGACCCAGTGTTCTGTCTGCGCAAAAATGTCCTCTACGCACACGAGCGATCTCAAACTAAAGAGAGCGAAATACGATGAAAAACTTAAAAATCGCGATTACCGCCCGCGAGCCTGTTCTCTATACGGATTATTCGCCTGTCTTCGAGGAGAGCCCCTTTCTCATCCTCGTCGACGAGCACGGAAGTGTGCAAAAGTATGCGCCCGAGTCAGCCCAGAAAGGTGGAGCGAAGGGGCGGGCGGACTGGATCATTTCGAGAGGCGCAAAAATTCTCATCACCGGCTCAATCGGCGATGCGGAGTACCGTCGATTGCAGAATGCGGGCGTTGCGATAACCTGGGAAGTATTCGGAGAGGTCAAGGAATTGGTCGAACGCGCGCGAAACAACGCTGATATTTTGCAGAAAACTTTCGCCGACGAAGATTCCGTTTCCGGTTAATCTTATTGTTCGTGGCGCGCTCACCGAAAGGTGGGGCGCGCCGGGAACTCTCGCGCTTCTCTTACACTCTCGCGCCGGGCACTCTCGCGCTTCTCTTA
>CAYXOW010000067.1:10204-11865 GCA_964466815.1 uncultured Treponema sp. | reverse complement strand
GGCTGCGTGGGCGATGTCTCGTCTGGCGAAGATTCGATAGGCAGCTCGGGTGTCGAAGCAGCCGTCGAAGTCGCGCTACTCGTACGCCGTTCCGATGGCTGTCGCTTGGCTCGTTTCTTGACAGAGGGTTTCTGCGGTTTTTCGCTGAAGAGCTCGGGGATCTGAGGTTCCTGCTGAGGTTGTGGAGCCACCGCACTCTTCTCGCTGTGGATAATTTCACAGCGAACAACCTCCCTGTCGGTGAGGTGGAGCCCCTGTGCCTGTTTACCGCGCACTGGATAGGTACCCGCGCGGAAATGTTCGAGAATCTTCTTCGTGCGCGGTTTAGGAGCATACTCGAGCGTAAACTCGAACTGTGGCTCGGTTGAGAATCCGATGATGGTCGCATTTTCGGGAACAAGACTGTAGTCTTTGCCGGTGAGCCAACTGTCGATGCAGGTCCGCTTGATAAAGGCTCCCCTGTGGTTCGCGAGCGTGTAGATGAGTGTGACGGGTGTCGTCGAGAGGCTCTCCTTTTCCGCACGCGCAACCCATAGCACCGCCTGCCCCGCAAAAAATTTGTCGGGCAGTGGAATGACCGTGTAGAGGCCATTGTTCCTCAACACGAGCACCTTGTCGTAGCGGGATGCCTCGAGAAGCTTTTCGCCGGACACTTCGGTGCCGAGGTAACCGCTTACGCTGTCGTATTTGAGCGCAAGATCGTGGCGTGCGACCGCTTTTGCCTCAACCTTCTTGAATGAGCGGATGTGGGTTTTCCGAGGCCACGACGCTTCGATCCGCTTGATGTAGCTCTTCAGAACCGATATTGCGTACGCCACGAGCTGCTCGAGGTGTCGTGCGTTTTCCGTGAGCAGGCCCTCGATGCGTTCCATGTCGCTCTTCGCCTTTTCGATATCGTAGAGCGAAATTCTTCGGATGGGTATCTTGAGCAGTTGTTCCACATCGTCCTGGGTGAGGGGACGAGCGAGTTCTTTCGCGAAGGGTTTAAATCCGTCGAACACTGCCTTTACGACAGTTTCGGCAGTGCGCTTGTTCTCGATCGACTTGTAGATCCGCTCTTCGATGAAGATGCGCTCGATGGTGCGTGCGTAGAGCTCGGCGCGCAGTTCGTCGCGTTCAAGTTCGAGCTCTTGCCGCAGGAGGGTGAGGAGCTTGTCGGCGTGATAGCGCACGATATCGCTGACACTGGTGATCGAAGGCTTGCCGTCCTTTATGACGAGGCAGTTGCAGGAAATGGAGCGCTCGCACTCTGTGAAGGCGTGCAGCGCATCGACGACATCCTCGGCGTACACGCCGCGCGCGAGCTTGAGCTCGATCTCGACCTTGTCGGTGGTGAAGTCCGAGATCGACGCGATTTTGAGGTGTCCAGCCCGCACTCCATCCTCGATGCTGGAGATGAGGCTCTCCGTCGTCGATCCGTAGGCGATCTCGCGGATGACGATTCGCTTTGGGTCGGAAGTGTCGAGCTTTGCGCGCACACGTACCTTGCCATTTCCGTCGGCGTACTCCGAGCAGTCGACGCTCCCGCCCGTGAAAAAATCGGGCAGGAGATTGAAGCTCTTTCCTTCGAGGCAGGCTATTTCGGCGTTGATGACCTCGACAGGATTGTGCGGAAGACTCTTGGTGCTCATGCCGACCGCAATGCCCTCGGTGCCGAGCAT
>CAYXOW010000067.1:9303-10151 GCA_964466815.1 uncultured Treponema sp. | reverse complement strand
GAGGTTCTTTATTGCGCCCGTCGTAGCTCCCGACGCACTGCGTGATCTTCGGCCGGAAGAATATCTCCTTCGCGAAGGGCGAACTCTTGCACTCGATGTAGCGGGGCGCCGAGGCTTCGTCGCCGGTGATGGGATTGCCGAAATTGCCCTGCGTGTCGATGAAGAGCCCTCGGTTGGCGAGGCTCACGAGTGCCGAGGCGATCGAAGCGTCGCCGTGCGGGTGGTACTTCATGCAGTGGCCGACGACGTTCGCCACCTTGTGGAACTTGCCGTCGTCCATCTCGAAGAGCGTGTGCAGTATCCGCCGCTGGACCGGTTTGAGACCATCGTCGATCTCGGGAATCGCGCGGTCCATGATGACATACGAGGCATAATAGAGAAAATTATCGTTCAGCAGCTTCTTGATGTACGCCAAAATCTCCTCCGTCGATGAGGTGCGAGCCCGTTCACAGCTCGGTGATGAGATTGTCCATAATGAACTGCCGTCTGTCGGGGCTGTTCTTTCCCATATAGAAATTGAGGAGTTGGGGGACCGACGAGAGCGTTTGAATGTCCACCTTCACGAGCCTCATGTCCTTTCCGATGAATTGCCCAAACTCGGCGGGGCTTATCTCGCCGAGGCCCTTGAACCGCGTGACCTCCGCGTTCTGGCCGAGCTTTTTCAACGCCTCGTCGCGCTCTCGGACCGAATAGCAGTAGATCGTTTCTTTCTTCGTTCGCGCCCTGAAGAGGGGCGTCTCGAGGAGATAGATGCGGCCCTGCACCACCAGTTCCTCGAAGAAAGTGAGAAAGAAGGTGAGGAGGAGATTGCGGATGTGGAAACCGTCGTAGTCCGCGTCGGTCGCCAC
>CAYXOW010000067.1:7158-9275 GCA_964466815.1 uncultured Treponema sp. | reverse complement strand
GGCGAACCTGAGGTTTTCGACCGCGTTCTCGATGCCGAGGGCCATCATGAGGTTGTAGAGTTCCTCGTTCTTGTAGATCGCGGAGCGAGGGCGGTCGTACATGTTCTCGGGCTTTCCGCGGAGGCTGAAAATCGCCTGCGTGTGCACATCGCGGGTGCTCACCATGCTGCCCGCCGCCGAGAGGCCCTCGGTGATGAAGATCGTCGACCGTTCTCCTGCGGGGCCTTCTCCAAGGTGCACCTTGCAGTCGCGCAGGTTAGGGATCTTGAGCTCGATGCGCTTGGCGGCCTCTTTAGCTTCTTTGCGCACCAGGTTCAGCTCAGTTCGGAGCTTCTCGTTGGTAAGGATCTTCTCTTGAAGAATCTTGGCGGCCTGTGGGTTGCGGCGGAGAATCTCGTCGACGCCTTTCTTCACTTCTTGGAGAATCCAAGGGCGAATGTCGCCGTTGCCGAGTTTGTTCTTCGTCTGGCTCTCGAAGATAGGATTTTTAATGCGGATCGCGATTGCCGCCGCGAGTCCCTCGCGTACGTCTTCGCCCCGATAGGAGGCCTGGAAGAACTCGTTGATCGCCTTGAGAAATCCTTCCCTAAAGGCCGAGAGATGCGTGCCTCCGTCGGAGGTGTGCTGGCCGTTCACGAACGAAAAGTGCTCTTCACCATACTCTTTAGTGTGGGTGAACGAGAACTCGATCCTGTCGCCCCGGTACCACCCGATATCGTAGAGCGCGCTGCCGCCGAGCTCGGAGGAGAGAAGGTCGAAGAGGCCTTTCTCGGAGCGGAACTCGGCGCCATTGAGCGTGAGCGTGAGTCCCGGGTTCAAAAAGGCATAGTTCCAGAGCCGCTTTTCAATGAATTCGAAGATGAAGTTGTAGTCGCCGAAAATTTCCTCGTCGGGAACGAACTCGACGAGCGTACCGTTCTTTTCGCGCGTTCCGCCTTCGCGGGTGTCGACGAGAACACCGCGCGCAAATCGCGCCTCGAAGAGCTTGCCGTCGCGGTAGGAGACGACGCGGAACTCTTTCGAGAGCGCGTTCACCGCTTTCGTGCCGACACCGTTGAGGCCGACCGAAAACTGGAATACATCGTCGTCGTATTTGGCGCCTGTGTTGATCACCGACACGCACTCGACGACCTTGCCGAGCGGAATGCCGCGTCCATAGTCGCGCACTTTCACCTTTTTCTCGGCAATAGATATCGCGATCTGCGAGCCCGCGCCCATGATAAACTCGTCGACCGAGTTGTCAATCACTTCCTTGAGGAGAATGTAGATGCCGTCGTCGGGGCTCGAACCGTCTCCGAGCCGGCCGATGTACATTCCCGTTCTGAGCCGGATGTGCTCGAGCGAGGAGAGAGTTTTGATCTTTGATTCGTCGTATGCAGGTTTGGTGGCCACGGCTCCCATTGTAGCATGCGGTGCTCGTTAGGGTACAGAGTCGGCGCTTTTCCTATGCTATACTCGAGGCATGTCCATCATTTTTATCGCGCCGGACAACCGGATCGAAAAGACTGTCCGACAGCTTTCTTCATCGACCGAAGAGAAAATAGTCGTCGAGCAAGGGCTGCTTGAGACCGCGATTCCCGTCGCACGGCGGCATTTGGACGAGGCTGAGGTATTTGTGAGCCGAGGCGGCACGGTGCTTGTGCTGCGCGAAATGGGCTCGGGCGTACCCATCGTCGAAATGCAGGTGACGGCGCGGGACCTCGCCATCGCGCTCGAAAAGGCGCGTCACCTCGTCCAAAAAGATACTTTTAGAATCGGAGTCGTGTCGTTTCCTAACATGATTCAGCAGCTCAAGGATTTTTTGCCCTTTTTTAGTCTCGACATCACGTGCTATGAGCTCTCGATCGGCGAGAATGTCGAAAATAAACTGCGTACCGCGATGGCCGACGGGATGGACGTGCTCCTGGGCGGCGTCACGACCTATTTACTGGCGCGCAAACGAGGGCTGCCTGCAGTGCTCATCGAATCGGGCGAGACCTCGGTAAAATATGCTCTCGAAGAGGCAAATAGGATTGTAGCCGCCCAGCGGCTCAATAGGCGGCGCGCCGAAGAGCTCAGGATCATCACCGAGAGCATCAGTGAGGGGGTGATCGCCGTCGACGAGAGAGGATCGATCT
>CAYXOW010000067.1:0-7139 GCA_964466815.1 uncultured Treponema sp. | reverse complement strand
AACGGCGCCGCTAAAAATCTGCTCCGCGCGCACCTCCGTAGCAACCAGAGTGGCGATCTGGCGCTTCCGGAAGCGCTCAAGGAAATTCTCGGCCAAAGGCGCGAAGCGCGGAAAATGCTCCAGTTCGGCGACACGCGTGTCTTGGTGAACGTGCTCCCTGTCGCCGTGAAAGGGGCGACGGCGAGCTCGGTCGCCACGCTCCAGGATGTGAGTCACATTCAGGCGATGGAAGAGGAAATTCGCCGCGAAATGTACCTCAAAGGATACACTGCAAAGTTCAATTTCTCCGACATTGTTGCGCGCGATGCATTAACCCAGCGCACAGTGTCGCTCGCGAAGCGATTTGCCGCCACGAATGCCTCGATCCTCATTCATGGCGAGTCCGGTGTCGGAAAAGAGGTGTTCGCGCAGAGCATCCACAACGCGAGCGATCGCAGACTTCGCCCCTTCATCGCCATGAACTGCGCCGCGATTCCCGAATCGCTCATCGAGAGTGAACTCTTCGGCTATGTGGACGGCGCCTTCACCGGCGCGCGAAAAAAGGGCAAACCGGGAATCTTCGAACTCGCCCACGGCGGCACCATTTTCCTCGATGAAATTTCGGAGATGCCCTTTCATCTCCAGGCGCGCCTTCTGCGCGTACTCCAAGAACACGAGGTGATGCGCCTCGGCGACGACAAGATCATCCCGATCGATGTTCGCGTCATTGCAGCCACAAACCGCAACCTCGAGAAGCTGACCAAGGAGGGGCTCTTTAGGGTCGACCTCTATTGGCGCCTCAATGTGCTCAATCTCTTCATTCCGCCGCTACGGGCGCGGCGGAGCGATATTCTTCCACTTATCGACCGCATGCTCTCGGAGTCGGAGAACTGCACCACTCACTACACCATATCGCTCGGTTGCAGAAGCTTTCTTGAATCGTACGATTGGCCTGGAAATGTGCGTGAGCTCAAGAATTTCTGTGAGCGGGTATCGGCGATCTGCGAACAGGATGAGCTCGATACCGGACTCGCCTCCGCGCTTCTGCGCGCGGGGAACGCTGAGAATTTCGAGAGCGGAGTGCGGGAGGAAGTACCTGAAACGAAGAGATTAGGCGGAGTACTCTCCGCGAAGGGCGCGCAGGCCGGCATCCTCGACGATCCGGAAAGTCTGCGCGATTTTGTGCGCGCACAGGGCAGTCTTCAGGCGGCGGCAAAAATGCTGGGGCTCCATCGGACAACGCTGTGGCGCCGCATGAACGCGCAGCACGCCCCGCGCCCACGCTGAATCGCTGTGCGGGTTGAATCGGGATGCGGTGAGATTGTTGCGTTTTTGGCACTTCATGTTGCGCAGTTGTTGCATTATGCAACATACGTGCAACATGGCAACACGCTTCATCCCTCAGTCACCCTGGTGCGCGAGCATACTTCGAGGCTCTATTATTTTTCTGTTGATTCAGGAGTAAACGCGCTGAGCTGGGAAACAGTCGCAAGAATGTACTCGATAATATCGATATTGGCATAAAATTTGCTAATCCAATTATCATGCACGCAATCGAAAAAATTCTAGCTCAGGCATCGGGCAAGCCCACGGTCACCGCAGGAGAAATTGTCACCGCCGAAGTCGATGTGGGAGAGGTCAACGATCTCTACCTGCAGGTCGTCAAATCGTTTTATGAACTCGGTGGCACGCAGGTGGCTCACCCAGAGCGGACGACATTCGTCTTCGATCACTATTCGCCCGCACCAACTATAAAAGCTGCGGACAACCACAAGCAAATGCGCGAATTCTGCGCCAAGATGGGCATTAAGGCGCTATTCGATATCGGCAAGGGTGTCTGCCACCAGGTGCTCATTGAGAATGGATTAGTCGCGCCAGGCTCCCTCGTGGTCGAGACCGACTCGCACACTACGACACTCGGTGCGCTCGGTGCCTTCGGCACGGGGGTAGGCGCCACCGACATGGCCCTCATTCTCCGCAACGGCGCTCTCTGGTTCAGAGTGCCTGAAGTGATGCACATAATCTTCGATGGCGAGTTGAAGCCAGGCGTCATGGCAAAGGATCTCATCCTGCACGTCATTGGTGTGCTCAAGCAAGACGCTGCCATCTACAAGTGTGTCGAGTTTTCGGGATCCACAGTCAGCGCACTTTCTGTCGAGGAACGCCTTGTGCTCTGCAACATGAGCGTTGAAATGGGCGCGAAGTGCGCATACATACAGCCCGACCAGAAAACCTGGGAATATCTCGCGAAATACGGTGTCACCCGCGCGGTACGCGATGTCTTCACCGATCCCGATTATCGCTACTCCGAGGAGCACCACTTCGACGCGAGCGCGATCGAGCCCAGCACCGCGCTCCCGGGAAGCGTCGACAATCTGGCTCTCGTCCGCGATCAAAAGGGTACCCACATCGATCAAATATTCATAGGAACCTGCACCGGCGGAAGGCTCAACGATATTAAAACCGCAGCCGAAACCCTCAAAGGTAAAAAGGTCGCGGAGGGTACACGGCTCGTCGTCATCCCCGCTTCGGAAGTCGTTTTCAAAGAGGCGCTCGCAAAGGGATATGTGCAAACCTTGGTGGAGTCGGGCGCGGTATTCTCCACACCCGGCTGCGGCCCCTGCCTCGGCGCCCATGAGGGCATCATCGCGAGCGGGGAAGTCTGCCTCACCACCTCGTCGCGGAATTTCCCCGGTCGCATGGGCAGCACCGACGGCAAGATATATGTGGTTTCGCCTGCGACCGCCGCGGCCTCGGCGATTTCCGGAACAATCACCGATCCGAGATCGCTCTCGAAGAATTGAAATGGAGCCACAACAATGAATACGATTCACGGTCTTATCTACAAATTCGGGAACAATATCGATACTGACCAAATTTATCCTGGCCGATACCTTGAGCTCACGGAGCACGCCGAGATAGGTCAGCACGCGATGGAGGGCGCTGATCCCAGCTTTCACTCGCGCTTCATCAAAGGCGGCGTCATCGTGGCGGGAACAAATTTCGGGTGTGGCTCCAGCCGCGAGCATGCAGTCATCACCCTGAAAAACGCCGGCGTGGCAGCGGTTATCGCCAAATCGTTTGCGCGCATTTTTTATCGAAACTGCATCAATCTCGCGCTACCTGCCATTATGATTCCGGAGCTCGACGAATACAAGCTCGCCGAAGGGCATGAAATTGAAATAAATCTTTTATCTGGAATAATTAAATCAGATGGTATTTCGCATAACTTTCCACCCCTTCCTGACAATATTCTCGAATTGATTGAAAAGGGCGGAGTTTTTTCGCTTTACAAATCATAAAAAGCGAATAAATAATCATTATTGTGTGAACGAGCCGCTCCCTTATGGGAAGGCATATTTCAAGGAGGTTCTACATGAAAGCAGTCAAACGCTTGGCTGTGGTATTCATTGTGGCTCTGGTGTGCATCGGTTCTGCATTTGCGCAGTACCCCACGAAGCCGGTCAATTACATTATTCCCTTCAATCCAGGTGGCGAGTCGGACATCTTTGCTCGTGCACAGCAGCCATTGATGGAAAGCATTCTCGGCCAGAAAGTCATCGTATCCTACAAAATCGGTGGCGGTGGAGCGGTCGGCTGGGCGGATCTCGTCAAAGAGAAACCCGATGGCTATAACTTCATGGGCTACAATCTCCCACACATCATTCTTCAGCCTCTCATGCTCTCCAACCCTGGTTACAAAACCGATCAGATCATTCCCGTATATACCTTCATGTCCACGCCGAATATCCTCGCGGTGAACACCGCCAGCCCCTTCAAGACCCTCGACGATTTCGTGAAGTTCGCCAAGGCGAATCCTGGAGCCGTCACGATCGGTGGTAGCGCGAGCGCATCCGCAAATGAGATCGGCACCGTGCTCTTCAGCAAGCTCGCGGGAATCCAAACCACCTATATTCCGTTTACCGGATCGGGCGACGCCATTCCGGCGCTCCTCGGTGGACACGTATCTGCCCTCATGACGTATACGACCATGGGCAATCAGTATGAGGGTCAGGTAAGGGTACTCGCGGTCGCGGCGGAGAAGAGAGTTCCCTCGCTTCCGAACATTCCCACCTTCAAAGAGCTCGGCTACGACCTTGTCGAAGGCGCTTACCGCGGCGTGGCGGTTCCGCCGAACACCCCGCAGAGCGTCATCGATGTGCTCGCCAAGACCTTCGAGAAAATCAACCAAAATCCAGACTTCGCGAAGAAGATGGAAGCCAACGGTTTCAAACTCGAGTTCTACGGCCCCAAAGAGAGCCAGCAGCTTGTCGCTGAGAAAGTGAAAGTGTACTCGCAGCTTGTGAGCATGCTCGGAAAATAAGACTCTAACTACGCATTGTTGTACACGTTGGGCGCACGGTTCCAAGACCGCGCGCCCTTGTCGCTAAAACGTGAATTCCGATATAAGGACATTTCTTATGACAATGGATATTTTTCTGCAATCGATTGCATCGATTTTCACCTTTCAGAATTTCATCTACATGATGATCGCAATCGTGTTGGGAATAATGGCGGGAGCGCTTCCTGGTTTTACCGCGACGATGGCGGTCGCACTCATGGTGCCTTTTACCTTCACCATGTCTCCCGTTTCAGGCCTCATTACTATCGGAGCGCTCTACTGCGCAACGATCTTCGGCGGTAGTTTTTCCGCAATACTTCTCAACACCCCGGGCACACCGTCCTCTATCGGTACAACGTTCGACGGCTATCCAATGGCAAAGAAGGGTCGCGGCATGGAGGCGATCTATACCGCAACAATCGGCTCAGGTGTCGGCGGTGTCATTGGGACCTTCGGCCTCATTCTCTTTGCTGTACCGCTGGCAAAAGCCGCTCTCAAATTCGGTCCACCCGAGTTCTTCTGGGTGGCTATTTTCGGTTTAACAATCATCTCGAGTATCTCCGAAGAGTCTCTGCTCAAAGGTATCACTGCTGGTTTCCTCGGTATTCTCGTGAGCATGATAGGCAATGCTCCTGTCGGCGGCGACATGCGCTTTGATTTCGGCCTTGTATCTCTGCAGGGTGGCGTCGAGATCGTCTCGGTATTGATCGGTTTCTTCTGTATTCCTGAAATTTTCCGAATGGCGATGGATCCATCCTCCACCTATACCGACGCAGGAACAGGTTCTATGGAGAAGGGTTCGCTCAAGCGAGCTTTCGATCATATTTTTGGACATCCACTCGCTGTTCTCAGGGCTTCCATCATTGGTCTCATCGTCGGCATTCTCCCTGGGGCTGGTGGTAATATCGCCAACCTTATTGCGTACAATGAAGCCAAACGAGCGTCGAAGCACCCTGAAACTTTCGGCACCGGCGAGCCTCAGGGCATTGTCGCGACCGAAACTTCGAACAACGCGGTAGTAGAAGGTGCGATGGTGCCGCTTCTTGCCCTTGGTATCCCTGGTTCTCCGCCAGCGGCGATCATCTATGGTGCGTTATTGCTGCAAGGTCTCTCGCCGGGACCACAACTCTTCGTCCACAACGCGTCGCTCGTCTACGCGTTCATGCTCTCTTTCTTCGTGTCGAACATTCTCATGGTGCTCGTAGGATTTCTCGCGGGAAAAGGCATGTACAAGGCTGTCATCAAAGTGCCGGTGCGCGTGCTCATTCCAAGTATCCTTTTTCTCACAGTGATCGGGTCTTACGCGATCCGCAACAACCCGATGGATGTCATCATCATGTTCTTGAGCGGTATCGTGGGTTATGTCTTAAAAGACCTTGGATTCAATGTAGGTGCGTTTGTTCTTGGTCTCATTCTAGGCCCCATCGCGGAGCGCGGTTTTGTGCAAGGATTCCTGATGGGCAACATGGTGTCGATGAAGGCGCCATGGATCATTTTCTTTACACGGCCTCTCTCGATTCTCCTCATCGTGATGTCGATTCTCTCAGCAGCATGGCCGATTTTCCGCTCAGCGATGAAAAAGAAGAGTGCAAAAAGCGGCTTGGCAGAGGCGCTCGCGTTCTCCGAAAGTTCAGTAGCCAAAGCCGAAAATGGAGAGGGAAAGCCGAGGAAGATAAATACCGACTATATCAGTGCCATTGTTGTATTAGGAATAAGCGCGCTTTTCTACTTTGAGATGGGAAAATGGAGTAAATATGCGATTCTGGCGCCAAAGAGCATTCTGCTCATTCTGGTGCTGCTAGGCATAGGGCTCCTGATAAAAGGAAAAGTGAAACCCGAGAAAAGTAAACTCACTTTCACGCACATCACACGTTCGCTCGGTTTCTTACTTGTGGTGGGACTTCTATGGGTGTTCTTGCTCGATAAGATTGGTTTTATCGTGACGAGTATGGTGGCGTTTTCCGCCATCCTCATTGCGTATCACCCTGGCAAAGGCGTGAGAAAAGTGGTCGAATCGCTGCTCATCGCGGGAATATTCATAGCCATCATGTACCTGACCTTCGATAAATTATTGAGTGTCACCTTGCCGACGGGAATCCTGATTTGATTAGATTAAACCAAAGGGAGCCAAGGAGTATCGAGTATGCACTTTGATATGAAGTATGGCGCGGGAACGCTCCCGCTCGATGTTGAAGATTCCGCAATTCTCGGCGTGATGCTGCCGAATCCGAAGCCGAAGCTCGACAACGCGATCGAAGAAGTGCGCGCGTGCCTAGCCTCGCCGGAGGGAACGCCTCCGCTCGAGTCGATGCTGAGAGCGCGGGCCCCTCAAAAACTGGTCATCGTCGTCAACGATATTACGCGGCCGACGCCGTATTCGGTGCTGCTCCCCCCTCTGATGGAGACGATCGAGCGCGCGGGCGTTCCCGATGCCAATGTGACGCTGATAACTGCCACAGGTATTCACGATCCGCACACGCCGGAGCAGAATGTGCAAGTGTATGGCGCGGATATCTGTGCGCGCTACCGCGTGGTGTCGCACAACGCGACCGACAAAGATGGGCTCGTCTACAAAGGTAAACTCCCTTCGGGCTACGATTTCTGGCTCAACAAGATCGTCGACGAGGCCGACTTCCTCATCACGCTCGGCGTGGTGATGCCGCACTATTTCGCGGGTTTTTCTGGCGGGCGGAAGTCCATCCTTCCCGGAGTGGCCGGTAAAGAGACCGTACAGAAAAACCACGCGCGCATGGTCGAGCTCATGGACAATCTGCCGCCGATCCGCGAGAATCCGGTGAGCCTCGAAATGATACAAGCT
>CAYXOW010000066.1:7406-12618 GCA_964466815.1 uncultured Treponema sp. | reverse complement strand
TATCGATCGATTTCGGGTTTACGCGGGAGAGCAAGAGCATATCGTCGATGAGCTTCTGCATTCGGATTGCATTCGCGTGTATTCGCTCGATCATATGAAGGGTTTCTTCGCTATGGTCATATTGTCCGGCAGCACTCATGGAATCGCGCAAAATCGTAGAGAACCCTGAGATGGCGCGGAGTGGTGCGCGTAAATCGTGGGAAATCGAGTAGACAAAAGCTTCGTACTCTCTGTTCAGTTCGGTGAGCCTGCGGGTCTGTTCTTCCAGGTCTGCGGTGCGCGCGCTCACTTGCTGTTCGAGCGTCTGAGTGAGCTGTTTCAGATCGTGCTCTGCTTTTACTCTCTGGGAATTGTCGTGCACGATTGAATAGAGGAATTCCTTATTCTTAATAACGATGGAACCGCTGTACACTTCGACATCGATGGGCGGAGCGTTGGCGCGCCGATGTTTAAAATAGAAGATGTTGTCTTCTCGCTTTCGAGCGCGCTCCATCTCCACGCTGACCTCTTCGGGAGAGAGTGTGTTGATGTCGCTGATGCGCATTGACTTCAGTGTCGATCGATCCCAGCCGTAGAATGCTTCGGCGGCAGGATTTGCGTCGACAATCCTGCCATCCGACGGGTCGATTATGAACATGATTGTGTGGTGATTCTCAAAGAGATTTCGGTATCTCGCCTCCGATTCGGCGAGTTCAGTCGCTGCTTTCTCTAAGCGTTCATTATCGAGGAATAAGAGGCAGATGAGCGAAAATGCGAGAGGGAAAATACCGAGGTAAGGGAAAAGAATGAGCGGGATGATCTCGCGCCATCGAGTTTGAGGTAGGGCAAATTGCGAGAGCACGACAAAGACATGGATGATGATCCCTAAGAGCCAGGTTCCCCATACAGGGTAGAGAGGATACTTTTGCGCTGATCGAAGGAAGCGGTACCTTACAGCCCGACCAACAGATGCGACGATATACGCCGACAGAATACTGAGTACGCCGGCGATCGCACCTCCGCCGCCGCGCGCGATTCTAAATGCAAGCGCGATTGCGGTGGCGATAGCCGCAGTGAGCGGCGTACCGAAAAACCCCGCGATGCCGATCACAATACTCCGTGTGTCGTAGAAAATTCCCTGCTCGAATTGAAATGGAGTCAACATGGAGAGAATCGCGGTAGCGCCGAGAAGAAGGCCGTTGAAAACCGCGCGGGCGTTGGGCTTCCCTCGAAGGTTTTGCGTTATGAAATGATAGACGACTGTGCTGGATATGAGGATGGTTATGTTTAAAAAGAGAGACGTGAGCATGTCCGCCTCCTCGCGAAGGTCGCCACATGTAAATATCGCAGCTTCTTATTGACGACGCAAGATCATCGGAGAGATGTCCAAGCTGCAGATGCGAATTTACCATTGGCGAGGTCGGTGGCGACATCGAGTTCTTTAGGCGATGGATCTGAACGCTGCAGGTCGAGGTCGAGAGCTGTCGCGAATCCATTTTCTAGCGCTGTCACAGTTGCGGAAAAGAGCGACTCGAAATTTTTAGCGCCTGCTTCGGGAAGGCAGTGCCGTACACTTGTGACCCGCGATTTAATGTCGGCGATGAGTTTACCCTTTGCTTTTTCCTGAGGGACCTTGAGTAGACCGAACATTTGATCGACTTCGACATCGAGGAGAATCGTCCCGTGTTGGAGTATGCATCCCTGTTTTCTTGTCTGCGCGTTGCCGGATATCTTTCTTCCGCTCACGCTTATGTCGTTGATGGGTGAAAATTCGCTCCGGATGCCGAGGGTGGCGAGCCCTTCGGTGATGCCGCTGAGAAGAAGTCTGTACGATTCGAGTATGTTCTCTCGCGCGAGAGGGTGGGTGAGTGGCAGCACGATACTGTAGGTCACCTCGTAGTGATGAAAGACCGCGCCACCGCCGGTGATGCGTCGCACGACATCGACGCCCTGTGCAGCACAGGCATCTGTGTCGATCTCTTCGTGCAGTCCCTGAAAGTACCCAACGGACACTGCAGGTGGGCTCCATCCGTAAAATCGCAGAGTAGGATGGCTTTCTCCCTGCGCAACGGAGCGCAGCAGGGCTTCGTCGAGGCCCATATTGAATATGGCGGGGTTGAATCCTGTTTCAAGAAGTCGAAAAGGATAGCTCATGGATCAATTCCTCTCGTTCAGGGTATCGAGGTAGCGATGAACGATTTCATCGAGACCTTCGCCGCTGATGCCCGCGCACTGCAGTCCTCGCTCATGTGCGAGCGCCGAGAATGTGCGGCCAAAGTTGCGCAGCTCTGTTCCGCTGAGTGCGCGCTCAATGCGGTCGAACTCTTCTTCTGGTATTGCGAAAAAATCGCCTCGGATCGATGCGGTCCGAATTCGCGCAGATAGGCTCGGTACAGAGTCGATTTCGATAGTCAAGCGAAGCAGTTTGCATCCTTCAGGCTTTCCGATGAGTTCAAGTTTCATACACTGCCCCGAACTATGGAACTATCCCACGCTTGTTTCGCGTGATAACTCGTGCGGGCGAATGGCGCAGAAACGACCATAGAGAATCCGAGCGCTCGCGCACGCTGCTCATACTCTTTGAATTTTTCAGGTGGTATATATTCCACAACAGGTATTTCGTGCGGGGTAGGGCGGAGGTATTGGCCCATGACAAGGATTGAAACGCCTACATCCCTTAGTTCCTTCAACGCCGCCATCACTTCATCGTCGCGCTCACCAAGGCCGAGTAGAAGGCTGGATTTCGTGGGGAATCCAGCCTTGGCCGATTCTTGGAGGGTTTGAAGACTTTTATCGAACGACGCGCGTGGATCGCGAATATTTTGAAGGCGTCGCACCGTCTCCACGTTGTGCGCGACGACATCCGGTTTTGCATCGAGAATAGTGCTGAGTTCAGAGCCTACATAGTCGGGAATCAATACTTCGACCTTTGTATCGATGCTTGTGCGGTGAATTGCATGTATGCACGCAGCGAAGTGAGCTGCACCTCGGTCCGGAAGATCGTCTCGGTCGACCGAAGTGATCACTGCATAGGCCAATCCGAGCGTCTTCACTGCCTCGGCGAGGCGGTACGGTTCCTCCGTGTCGAGGGGAGTTCCAGTTCTGCTCGTCTTAACTGCACAGAACCGACATCCTCGGGTACATACATCTCCGAGAATCATAAATGTCGCTGTGCCGGCGCCCCAACACTCGCCTTTATTGGGGCATTTCGCTTCATCGCACACGGTGTGGAGACCATGGGCGGCAAGCACCCGCTCTACGTGCTGCCATTCGTGACCGTGAGGAAGCTGTATCTTGAGCCACGATGGTTTCGGCATCTGCAAGGAATCATGCATGCGAGACAGTATAGACACAATTCCAAGGATTGTCATGCGTTCCGTAAAAAAAAGGCGAAGCAAAAGAAATTGACAGGGTCCGATCCTCACTTTAGACTCGTGTCTATTCCGAATTTTGAAGTAGAAGGTGCACAATGCACGAATTCCAAAGCGTGTTTATCGACGATGAAACATCAGAGCTCGTGGTGCTCGATCAAACGCTTCTGCCAAACGAACTTCGCTATCTGAGGCTGTCGCGACTCGACGATATTTGGGAAGCCATTAAGGCATTGAGAGTTCGTGGAGCGCCTGCAATAGGGATCGCAGCGGCCTATGGTCTCTATATCACAGTTAAAAATGGCAAACCATCCTCCATCGAGGAAATCATGCACGCGGTTCGACGTGCGAAAAAAAAACTTGCGACATCTCGCCCGACTGCGGTCAATCTCTTTTGGGCCCTCGATCGCATGGAGCGTCGCGCCATACAGGCCTTAGACCAGCACGAGGCCCTAGAGCGCCGCTCTGTCTCAGAGGCAGTTGCAAGCTTGCTCCATGAGCTCAAAGTGGAGGCGGATTCGATTCGAGATGAAGACGCATTGATGTGCCGCAAGATCGGCGAAAATGGATTATCGCTGTTAAGACCCAAGATGGGCATCTTAACTCACTGCAACGCCGGCGCGCTTGCAACCGCTGAGTTGGGCACTGCCCTTGCATCCCTCTATCTTGGGCATGCGCGTGGTTATCAGTTCAAAGTGTTTGCCGATGAGACAAGGCCCCTTCTTCAAGGAGCCCGGCTAACTGCCTGGGAACTCTCGAAAAGCGGTCTCGATGTGACAGTGATCTGTGACAATATGGCTGCAAGCGTCATGAAACAGGGCCTCGTGCACGCAGTGCTGGTCGGATGCGACCGAGTCGCGGCGAATGGCGATGTCGCAAATAAAATCGGAACGCTCGGCGTGGCGATTCTCGCCAAGCACTACGGCATCCCTTTCTATGTACTGGGCCCTACCTCGACCATCGATTGGGCATGCCCGTCAGGTGCGCGCATTTCCATCGAACAGCGACAACCCGAAGAGGTAACGACTTTATGGTACTCGAAGCGAATGGTGCCCGAAGAGGTACCCGCCCTCAACCCCGCGTTCGATGTGACAGAAGCCGCCCTCATTTCTGCGATCATCACCGAAAAGGGAATCGCGCGCCCCCCGCTTCCGGAAACATTGCAAGCTTTTTACGATTGAGGCTCAGATCGTTTCGGGTTTCTCCTGCACCTTGTGGATATCGAGATTGCCTTTGAGTTCGGCACCTTCCTGAATGGAGATCGATCCGGCCTTGATGTTTCCATCGATCACCGCATTCGCGTTGAGTCGCACCACATTCGAAGCGTTGAGATTGCCCGTCACCTTGCTGTCGACCGAGATTCTCTCCGCGCTTATATTGCCGTTGACACTCGAACCCTGGGCGAGGTCGACCATCGATTTTGCAATAATATCGCCGTTGATCGAGCCGGAAACAAGCTGAAACGAGCGAGCGCTGATGTTACCCTCGATATGGCCCGACACAATCATGTCGTTTTCACAGCCGACATCCCCGAGTATTGTTCCGAACACGTTGATGTTCGACGCGCTCGTTACGGATCCTTTTATCACCATGTCCGAGGTGATGGTCGCTTCGGCCGATTGGCGAGGCGCCTGTGTTTGGGCACCCATCACGGCGGCGATATGCGCCGCTGAGGGCTCCGGATCGAACCCATGTACAGTCTCCGTAGGCGCATCGACACCCGCATGCGCCTCATCCTTGCCGTGCAGAAGTTCATCGAAAGCTTTACCGAAATTGCCCTTTTCTTTCATCGATTTCCCTCCTCAATCTTCATCGGGATACACAAACATTGGCGGCCTCACGGTGTTGTTCAACGAGGCAAA
>CAYXOW010000066.1:5024-7378 GCA_964466815.1 uncultured Treponema sp. | reverse complement strand
CCTCAGCCTGAAGCTTTTCGATAATCTGCGGCAATGCTTTCAAGAGGTTCGCATTGCCGTTATCGTGCATCAAGACGAACGCCGGTCCCCAGCAGAGTTTCACCCCATTGAGTACATTTTCAATCATCGACTCGGATGTTGCGTCCTTGATGGCATCGCCTGCGCTCACATTCCAGTCGCAATAGATGAATCCTCTCCGCAACATCTCGGCGCAGAGCAAAGGATATATTTTTAGATTGTAAGTGTTGATGCTTCCTCCAGGAAAGCGCACAAGCGTCGGTAAAATCCCCGTCGTATTCTTGATAAAGAGAAAATTCTTATCGAGGTCCTCAATGAAGTTTTCGACAGACGCGTAGATGAGAGAATACTGATGTGTATAGCTGTGCATGCCGATGGCGTTGCCGTCCTTCGCAATCTGCTTAAGCCACGAGGAAGCGAAGACGCTCGACTTACCATTGACAAAAAAAGTAGCATTGATTCCGTGCTTTTTCAAAATATCGAGTATCGGAACGGTGGATGTTGATGGTCCGTCGTCGAAGGTGAGAAACACAGTCTTTGGATTCACCAAATCGTCATTGAACCCCGAAAATAGAACCTTCATTTCCGGATAGAGGAGCTGGTAGGAAAGCAGAGGTTTTTGGCGCACAATCGAGGCAGCGTTGTATGAAGTAGTGCCAATGGCGACTGCATCGTCGCCGTTTATATTCTTTGCTTCGATTTCATTTTTGAGCTTCGCGTTCTGGATTGAAAGGAGCACGACGCCGCCGCAGGGGAGCGCAATGAGGGCAAGGATGCACGCGATGATGATCCTTCGCCAAAAACGCACACTCTTTTTCATACATTGTGACCTTATTGTTTATTGTGAGGAAACATTTTTACGAAGTCAACCTGAATGCGCGTTCTAGTCGAAAAAATCGAATTGAGGGGGCGGAGGTGGATGGGCAGGTTTTTTCTCTCTGAGGAATTCGCGGAGCGTTTCGGGATCATCGATTCCGCGCGCTGCGCTGAATTCGCCGCCAGTCATTTCTTCGCGCGGCATCCTCGCTCCTCGAATGGAGATGAACCAACCGGCGATACTGGTTCGTATCCTAAGTCGTTTGAGCGATGAAAAGCTGAGGCTGCCGGATTTTCTGAGATCGAGGATGCGACGAGCAGAGCGAGGTCCAATGCCTGGAACTCTGAGCAGTTGCAAAAGATCGGCAGTCATCAGCTCCACAGGAAAGAATTCGGGATGGCGAAGTGCCCACGCGGTCTTCGGGTCGATATCTTCATCGAGGTTGTTCTGCGTCTCAAAGAGCTCCGATTCCTCGAAACCATACCACCTGAAGAGCATATCCGCTTGATAGAGTCGGAACTCTCTGCCGTAAGGTGGCGTGTGGGGGCGAGGCAATGTCGGCGATGCGCCTTCAGGGCGAAATGCCGAGTAGTATACGCGGCGGACATTGAAACTCCGATAGAGATGCTGCGCGAGCGAAAGAATGACCGAATCCGGTTCAGGACTCGCGCCTACAATGAGCTGGGTGGTCTGTCCTGCAGACATATAGCTATCGGCGCTTACATCGTTGGTACCTGACGCGCCGCCGATGCGCTTAGAACTAGCAGCGCGCCGCGCATCTCGTTCACTGGCTCTCTCTCGAAGTCGTGAGCAAATCGTAGCCATAGGAGAAAGAATCGCATCGGCGGTCTTGTCGGGGGCGATCCGGCACAGACTCTCCTCAGTCGGTAGCTCGATGTTCACCGACACGCGCGTGGCATAGCGCATTGCCGCCTGGACGAGCGCCGCGGAGGATCCGGGAATTACTTTGAGATGCAAGTATCCGCGATAGTTGTACCGTTCTCTGAGACTTCGGGCCATCCACACGAGGCGCTCCATGGTGTCATCGGGAGAGCCGAGCACTCCAGACGATATAAAGGCACCCTGTATTACACCGCGCGCGCTGAAATCAGCGATCGTCCTTGCGAGATCCTCAGGTTGAAAGGTGGCGCGCCTTACATTCGCCGAGCGTCGGTTGACGCAGTATGCGCAATCGTATGTGCATGCGTTCGAGAGAAGCACCTTGAGGATCGGAATCGCACCGCCTCCGAGTCGTTTAACCCGAGAGATGCCGTAGGCTGCATCTTCGCGCACCTGCCCAATATTCTGTTCCAAGGCAGACACCGGCGACTCGATTCTCGAAGTCGGCGCAATCGCATCCCAATCTGCTGCCTGCGAGAGAATAGAGAGCGTGCGGAATCTGTCCATATACTATACAAAAGTTTAGCTGAATCTGCATGTTCTGTCAATCGCGATTGTAATGATCGTTGGTTCGCTCGCCAAGAAAGATTTTGCCAAGAGCGCAACTGGCTAATTCCCG
>CAYXOW010000066.1:970-5014 GCA_964466815.1 uncultured Treponema sp. | reverse complement strand
AGTGCGTCACACGAAATTGTCTATTGCTTTTTTACAGCAAACGACCACAATCTCGACACTTGACTTGATGTGCCGCGCAAAAAGAATACTGTGCGCTGCGACGAATCGGCTTATTGTGAAGGCCAATAAAAAAAGACCCCCGCTATGAGGGCCTTTCTGCTTTAGCGGGAGAGGGGATCAAACAGAAATAATAATTACATATATTGATACAATAAAAATATATTACATTTCTAATTTCTTTATTTCTACAAATAGTCTACAATCTATTTATGCTTTTAATATTTATTGTATAATATAAAAAATATTAAATATTATTTGCTAGAACAATTGATGGAGCAAGGGTAGTAGGAAGCAGATGCCATCTGGTTTGCATGCGATGAATTGTGTCTATCTTTTTGGTTTTGGTCTGGGCGAATGTCATGAAGAGAATTCGAAGGATCTTTACTATATTCATAATCATTAACATTTACATTATATAAGTTCCGTGGAAGTAAGGGATTGACGCATCGGATAAGATAGCCAGACATCGATTGAGCATTTTTGAGCTGGCCGTGCAGCTGCGGAACATCAGCGAAGCCTGTCGTCAGCGCGGCATGGACCGCACTTCATTCTACAAGTGGAAGCGACGCTTCCAGTCTCATGGGCTGGAAGGCCTTAAGGACCTTCCCCCTATTGCGAAATCTCACCCCCAGGCGGTGCCGGCTGAGATCGAAGAATGTATCGTGGAGCTTGCGATATCACACCCTTCGTACGGATGTAACAAGCTCGAGAAGCTTCTCTCGCTCGAGGGCCCCTATGTCTCCAACGTGACGATCCAGAAAATCCTGATTGCACACGGTCTGGGCTCGCGGTACGACTGATGGATGGCGCTCGAGAGGAAGTCTGCCGAAGAGGGTATCGATCTCTCCGCCAAGCAGGTCGTCTTCATCGAGAAGCTCAACTCGGCTTTCAAGGACCGGCATGGTGAGAGCGCAGGCCCAGGCGAACTTTTGTCACAGGACACGTGCTACGTTGGCAGGCTCAAGGGCGTCGAACGAGTCTACCTGCATACCATGATCGACACCTACGGGAGCGTTGCCTTTGGCTTTGTGCACACGACCAGGCAGCCTGAGGCTGCGGTGGCAGTGGTGCACTACGACGTGCTGCCCTTCTATGAGGCGCACGGGTTACTTGTGAAGGCGATCCTCACCAATAACGGGAGGGCCTACTATGGAACGGTGGCTCATCCCTACGAGCGGTACCTGGAACTGAACGACATCGAGCATTTTCGGACGAAGGTGTGTAGTCCGCAGACGAACGGATTTGTTGAACGGTTCAATCGTACGGTGCTCGATGAGTTCTTCAGGGTTGTGTTTTGGCAAAAATTCTAGGAAAGTGCTAAATCACTCCAAATGGCTCTGAATACATGGCTCCATGAGTATAACTATGAACGGCCGCATTTGGGGTATCGGAATCAAGGTCGTAGCCCCTGGGAAACTATAGAACTGTACCTGGCAGGTACTTTATAAATATAATCTACGAAGAATAGGAATACAGATACTTTCATCGAAATATGCAGCAAGCGCAAAATTTTGCAGCAATAATTTCCTGAATCTCAAGAATCTTCTGAGTTTGACTCTCCCATTTTTGGGTATCTGGGGAATATGCAAAAATCTCCAAATGGGGGTCTGTGAGCGCGTTCGTCACTACACAGATTCTATACGACTCTTGATGCTTTTTTGATGCAGCATATTCGTTGGGTGTTAGCTCGACAGCAATTTGGTTATCAGATAATCCCTTGACTTCCAACTTAAGAGTACGTCTTCCGAAGATCGCTTCAAGATCCCATCCTACATTGTCTTGTTCTACTGAACGGACCTGGTAACCCAACGTGGAAAAATAGGAAGCTGTTTTTTCTATGGCGATTTCTTCGATTTGTTTGCGACGTAATAGGTTCGGTTGGTAATGACGCAATTCTTTTGATGCAATTGAGTATGGCAATGCTCTTGATTTGACATAATTCAAAATATCAAGACGCAATTGACGATGTTCATCGGGGTTATCAGCATACCATACATTAGCTTGACCAAAACCTCCTTTTACCTTCTGCTGAATAGGAAAAACTCGCTCATCAAGAGGGAGAATCACTGCATCACTGGTACATGTAGTTGCGTAGTATCCACAGTTGCTATCGGAATAATGACGATTTGAGCCTGGAGGGGGAGGCTGGCATTCCCGATATAAAGTTGCATTTTCATACCAGCCAACAACAAAGGCTCCACCAGATGGAGCAGTCGCAACCCATACAACCAACACATTAGAAATTGATGCATCATCTTTCTGCGCACCGAGGCGAACCAAATTGATCTTTGCATCATTCCAATTGCTTTTTTTATAGGCTGGAGGCTGTACGTACCCATAGACTGAGTTTTGGAAAGATTGGAAATTGTATATCTCATGCCCGAAACCATACCTTGAGATATACTTGCCACCTCTGGAGATTGAATCATTATTAGTGATTCCCCTATAGTGACTCATCCAGCCTATACGAAAGAAAATCATACGAACAGAAAATGGATCCAGCTGTGCTTCCATCTTTAGCTCCCGTATATCACGGGCAGCAAAACTACCTAGTTATTATCTTAACTGACCTTGACAATTACAACAAGTTGCTGGTTGACAAATACTATAATGAGCCCGTCTGTCTAGACAGTGTTGCATAGATAATAAGGTGGGCTCTTTCTCCTCTCATGCGGTTTTCTCGAGCTCCCTTAACAGGAATTTGCTCCAATAGAGAGCATCCGCAGTTTCGTACTCCAGTGACTGATGATATCGCTCGCTGTTGTAAAATCTTAGATATCGGGTAAGTCCATCTTTCAGCTCCGTCATGGTTCGGTTGTCTTTCAAATACATATCTTCGTATTTCAAAGATCTCCAGAACCTCTCAACGAAGATGTTATCCAGTGCCCTGTTGACGCTGTCCATGCAGATTCGTATTCCATGAGATGCAAGCACCGAAACAAAAGCGTCAGAAGTAACCTGACTTCCCTGGTCGGTAGTGAAGATACCAGGTACCCCATAGAGAGCGATAGCGTCTTCCATCGCCGATACGCAAAACTGCGCGTCCATGGTGTTCGATACCTGCCAGGAAAGAATCTTCCTGGAATACAGATCAATAATGGTCACCAGGTACCCATATCCGCCAGAAAGCTTGATGTAGGTTATGTCAGATGCCCACACCTGATTCGGTAGCCAGATATTCATTCCCCTCAGTAAATAGGGGTATTTTCTGGAACCCTTGGACGGTTTGGAAAGCTGAAGTCCGGGATAGATCGCCCGTAATCCGGCTTTCTTCATTATCCTTCGGACCTGCTTTCGTGTACAACATAACCAGATCTGAATCTTTGGGGACTTCTTTGGACTGGTAGAGCATCGATGCATGCTCCATGAGCTGCTTCTTCCAGAGGGCAATCATATTCGGATGAACCGAGTAGGTAATCGCCAATTCCTGCAAAGTTTTCTCGCCCTTGAGGGCTTCCAAGGCTACTTTGGCCTTGAACTCTTTGTCGTACCGCTTTCTCATAGCTTACTCTTTGCCTCCTTCTTTCTATTCTGCAAGGAGGAGCGGTCCACCTTATGATCTCTCTATTCCTGTCCAGTTTTAGCGGCTCATTATATTTTATTGATCTTGATCCCTTCATTTGCGTGAGATTCTCAATGTGGTACAGGCCTTCCTGATTGCGTATTGGTGATGGTGTTCCGCCAAATACTGAAATCTTACACGCTTTTTTTCTGCAAGAAGACCCGGAATTTTTTAGCAGCTCGACCTCTTTTCTTCGAGTTCTCGATTCCTTCGTTCTAAACGGTGTAGTTCTACTTGGTAATCATATATCTTTGTTCCGTTGCCAGGAAATGCGCTTTCTCCATAGTATTCGTACTCGTTCACCCAACGATATAGACTATTGGGATGTACAGACAGCTCCTTGGCAACCTGATAGACCGGCAGCTTGTCATCAAGTATCAATTTGACAGTTGCACCTTTGAATTCCTTATTGAACTTCCTTC
>CAYXOW010000066.1:253-885 GCA_964466815.1 uncultured Treponema sp. | reverse complement strand
CACAAGCGCGATGGCTGGAGAGTGGCCGCTTACACGGGGTCAGTTCAGACTAAATCCGGAAAATTGAAACCGACCTTGACACATTGGCAATCTGGTCAAGGCCATTGATCTGCTTGCGCATGTCGGTAATCCCTGCCACAAGGTGAATCTGTCGGTCTTTCTTGAAATACATCCTTCGCTCCTTTCAGGGAGCAAGGATACTCGGCTTTTCACACCTCGGCGAACGGGGAGAAATTTACGCTTACCAAATTTTTGATGAACCCCCGAAAGCGAAGCGCAAAGAGGAAAAGGATGCACTCTTGCCGCACATCCTCGAACATGGCTCATAATGAGTTTTATGAAAAGGGGAGGAATTGGCGATTTCAATACAACAATCAAACAAACATTATAGATTCATCTTGAAATAAGCTATTTCTCTATTATCAATTGAACCCACTATTATATGTCTATCAAGACCCCTGTTCCCAGTTTCACAGGAAGTTTCAGGAAGCATGATACATGAATGACATGCTGCAAGATTTGAAAAATCAGAATTAGTGTGTAATAAGCCTTCTGAACAAACAGGATCAGAAGAACACCAGGTTGCTTTTGATATTGCTCTTATAAATAGTCTGCTGAATCTTTCAGGATTA
>CAYXOW010000066.1:0-243 GCA_964466815.1 uncultured Treponema sp. | reverse complement strand
CTGCACAACCCCGCCCAGACTTCCCTCCGAATCACCGCTTGAAGTATATATGAGAACACCTGCCATGGTACTGTTTGGATCTAATGAAACATAGACTCTTTCACGTAATGATGCACTGGAATAGCCGCACTCGAATATGATTTCTCTAATAAGCAGATGAGCAAAACTATGAACAAGAATAAAGAGTGTAGCCCATGCCAGATCATGATTCTTCTCATTTGAAACGTTGCGACAAGTTTTAGC
>CAYXOW010000065.1:10528-12718 GCA_964466815.1 uncultured Treponema sp. | reverse complement strand
ACAAGCGGCGCGCTCACGCTGTTGGTGAGATCGACCACGGCGGTCGCAAGACCGAGAGCCTCGGTGTGCCGAGCGTCATCCGTCGATTTTTGGAGCGCTATGATGAGCTGCGCGAGACTCGCGGGATCCTTTGGGTAGTACTGCACGGCGGACCGCGCAAAACGCTCCGCATCCGACTGGCGAGAATTTTCCAGGGCATACTCGCTCTTGAGAATGAGCCAGATTCGGTCGGTAGAAGAGAATTTTGAAGCACTCTCGAGATATTTCCACGCCGACTGATAATCGCGCTTCTGCATGGCGCCTTGCGCGAGGGGAATGAGCGTTTCGGTGCGACTGGAGTCCGCCGCCAACGCAGCAGCGAGCCAAGGCTGCGCATCGAGCACATTGTTGAGCTCGTAGAGCGTAAGTCCATAGAGGGCCATAAAACCCGCGCTGAGCGCGGATGCATTCGACGGCGCCGATGTTGAATTCGCGGCTCCCTGTGTCGATTTGAGTATGGGGTCGAGCGCTTTCCGCGCGTCGAGCGGTGCGTTCAGCGCGAGCGCTGCCCTCGCCACTCCGCAGGCGGCCTTCTGCGATAGATCGTCCATCGCGAGGGCTTTGAGATAGTCATCCTGAGATGCAGCATACTCTTTCGATTCGTAGGCGATCTGGCCCTCGATGAGATGTGGAACGACCGAAACGCCGCCCAATTCCTTAAATCTGCCCAATGCGGCGAGCGCTTGAGTGCGTACCTCACTCCTTGTGGAGCGAAAGAATGGGAGCGAAGAGATGAGTTCCGTCATCGTGGAACATGCGCTGTCGTTGAAGACCTGAGGATTTTTTCCAGCGGAAACATCCGCCAGTCCGGCGAGGCATGCGATATACTTGGTTGCGGCACCTTGCGCGGCAGCAGGCAATTCGACCTTTGCGTCCTTGGGGCCATAGACGATGAGCGCGACACCCTGGGCGATGCCGTCGAGAGCGACTTTATCGGGTGCGGAGAGAAACGTGGAGGCTTGAATCGCAGCCTGCGCTTGGGCGATCGACCGAGGTGTAGCTGCGATGATACGCGCTTCGATATCAGAAGTTTCACTCGCGATTTTCTTGAGCGTTTCCGCGCTCGCAGTGGGTATGGCTTGTTGCGCGAAGGCACCGAACGGCACCATCAGGCTCACCGCAATGGTGAGCGCCACGATAAGAGAAGCGGTCGGGCGGTTTTTTTTAAAAAATCTGAATCGAAACTTCATGATGGATTGTTTATGATAGTACAGATTGGCAACGAATGCAATAAAACGCGCCACAGCCCTTGGTCTATATGACACGCTGGGCACGATGCTTGCCGAGAAAAAACGATGCATGGTAGGGTTTACTCACGATGATCTACGCCCAGAGGCGCCACAAAGTAACTCCTCTCATATTCATAACTTGTGCGGTGCTCGCCCTGTCTAGCTGCGAGAGCGACCTCTTCGCCTCGCTATGGCCGGGCACGCGACAGTTCTCCGTAACGAATAGGGCTCAAGAAAAAGACCTTCATGATGCATTGATTGTGCTGCACTCCCCACAGCTTAAAAGGAGCGTCGATTACAGCGTGCAGCGCATGCTGGCAGCAAGAAGGATTTCAACCATCCTTCTTGAAAATGGGCAGCAGGCGGAGGCTGCTCGATTTCTTTCCTCGCTCGCCGACGCTCACGATACTTACGAAGCGTGGTACCTCTTTGCAGCGGGCGCGATCTATGAATCGACGGGCAGCTCTCCGATCGCGAGGCTTTACTTCGAACGCATCATCAACACCCTTCCCGACATGACGATCGATGGGCAGTCGATACACAAGACTTGCCTCGTCAAGCTCCTCGCAAGCGATAGCCCGCCTGCGAAGAAAGCTGCTTGGTACCGCGACTTCATCCAACGATTCCCGGACGCCGACGAAGTAGGACCGTTTCACTTTCTTCTCGCGAAGGAGTACGAAAAACTGGGTTTCTGGTCCCAAGCAATCGAGGAGTATCGTCAGTTTCTTCCCTATTTCAATGTCAATGTCCCTGGATACTCCGACGCCCACAACTACGCGAGAAAAATGGTCGAGTTCAACGACAGTCCAAAGGATTGGACCTACCCCAACCTCGACGACCTTGTGAGCGGAATACGCAAGGCAATCGCGGCACGATCGCCGCAAGCGCTCAGAAAATTCATGTCCAAGGCGGGATTCTTCGC
>CAYXOW010000065.1:9541-10507 GCA_964466815.1 uncultured Treponema sp. | reverse complement strand
GCGGCGACGATTCTAATTCGAATGTGCTGTTCAATTTCGGCAATTTTATGACGAGGCCGATCTATGTGGCACCTTCGCTCGATCCTTCGCTCAACGACACGGAAGCCTTTCTTAGAACCTCTGGGTGGACGGGATACATCCCTGTATGGTATCTCTGCTTCCGCAGGGTCGATTTTCCGGCCGACCCCAGTGTGCACGGCAACTGGGAGTGGGCGGGCATCTATTTTGGAGAAAAAATGCAATGACGAACATTCGGCGCTTCGGAGTACTTATCGCACTGTGCGTGGCCGCATCCCTCGCTTCAGCAAAAGACTTGGAGAGCGCAACTTCTCTTGCTGCCATAAACCCGGAGATTGCGAGCGTTCCCTCTCTCCCTAGTAGTTCAGCTCAAACCCAACCAGGAGCGCCAGTCGCGCAATCCGAATCTCCGCCAATTATGCCTTCGGCGACGCCCGCTCCAACACCGGTACAACCGCAACCAACCGTAGCCACCCAAACACCCACAACGCAGGCCTCGCCCGAACCCGACACCGCGGACGAACTCCCCTCAGAGCCCATCGACGAAAGCCAGCAGACGCCCGACCTCAGCCAAGTACCTCCAGAGCCCGCCAGCATCGAAGATCAGGCCAAGGCGCTCCAGTACGATATTCCGATGCCCTGGGGGCACGACCTCTTTGAGAAGTACCGTCAGTACTACCTCAGCGACGAGGGGCGAAAGATCCTCCTTTCCACCATGGGAAAGGCCGCACCTTTCATGGACTACATTCAATCGAAAATCGCCGAGTACAAAGTTCCTCAAGAGTTGGCCTATCTTCCGGTCATCGAATCGGCCTTCTCTCCCTTCGCGGTGTCGAGGAGTGGCGCTACCGGCATTTGGCAATTCATGCGCAATTCCATTCAAGGCTACGGAATGACCATCAGCGACTGGGTGGACGACAGGCGCGACTTTATGAAGAGCACCGATGC
>CAYXOW010000065.1:759-9516 GCA_964466815.1 uncultured Treponema sp. | reverse complement strand
AACTACAACCAGCTCAAAGACTGGCCGCTCGCGATCGCAGCGTACAATGCCGGGCTCGGTGCGGTGAGTCGCGCCGTCAGCAGGAACGACGGAAACGCGGATTTCTGGCAGGTTTACGATAAGGAACTCATCTCGAAACAGGCGTTGGATTACGTCCCAAAATTCCTCGCGGTGGCTTCGATTCTTCGCTATCCCGAGCTCTACGGCCTCGCGCTTCCGCCCTCGACCGTGAAGTGGGAGACAATTTCGCTCAACCGCCAGGTCGATATTAAACTGCTCGCCTCAAAAGCCGAAATTCCCCTCGACACTCTAAAGCTCGGAAACGCCGAACTGCACTATACGATCACGCCGCCCGAAGATACACACATTCTCAAGATACCCGCGGATAAAACCGATCAAGTACAGGCCATCCTCGCCGATCCCAACGCGCCGCTCGTCCGCTACGATATCTACAAGGTCAAGGAAGGCGACACGCTCACCGCGATCGCGAAGCACTACGGCATTTCCATCTCGATGATCGCCAAGGTGAACGGTGGCATGAATCCCGATCATCTTAAAATCGGACAGAAACTGATGATTCCACTTTCGCTGCAGCCGCTCAACGGCTCGTCGGCCTCTTCTTCGCAATCGAGCGCTTCGCTGGCGACACACACGGTCCAGAAAGGCGACACGCTGTACAGCCTCGCGCGTCGATATGGGACGACTCCTCAGAAAATCGCCGCCCTCAACGGCATCTCGGTGGAGTCTATTTTGAGGATTGGGCAGAAACTCAAGGTTCCGGCGGCGCCGTAATACGCCAGGCACGCAACGCGGCGCCTACAGCATCGCGCGCGGCTCAGGGCGCGTCCGTTGCACGCCCTTCCTTGGCGTGTCCATTACGCGTTCGGTGGGCGCATTCAGGGCATCATCGCAAGCGTTGCAAATACTTTGGCGTCGCCGATGATGTTTGCGATATCGGCACTCTCATTCGGCTGATGCGCCGTTTCGTTCATTTTGGACCATACAAGACAATCAAACCCGGCTTTTCTCAGGTAGGCGCCCACGGTGCCTCCGCCGATTCCGATCGCTTTAGCCTCGACACCATAGACTTGGCGCACTGCGTCGGTGAGCATTTTTACCGCCGGCGCATCGGCGGGCGTCGCCCTGGACTCATTGGACTGCACGATATCGATCCGCACGGAGACACCGTACTCCGCCTCCACTGCGCGGGCGAGTTTTCCCACCTCGCCGAGAGCGGTCGCAACCGAGTACACCGGTAGAATGCGCATGTCGACATAGAACACATCTTCGCCGGGAATCGTATTGACATTGGGAACGTTCGCTTCTTTCTTCGTGGGGTTGATCGTTGTTCTGTCGGGGCTGAAGAGCGCGTCGCGTGCGGTGAAGTAGGACTTTTCGAGGCGGTGGATGCGCAGCGCGAGGTCGCAACCCGCAAGGAAGGCATTCGCGCCCTTATCGGGCATCGCGGCGTGCGTCTGCGTCCCCTTGGTGGTCACTTTGAGCCAACAGATATTCTTCTCGGCAACCTCGATTTCTGTGCCATCCGGCGAGCCTCCATCGGGAATGATGATGATGTCGTCCTTTGTGAAGAGCGAGTGATTCGCGAGCAAATATTGAATACCGTACTTTGAACCAACTTCTTCGTCTGCGATGAAAAGAAGCTTGATGGTCCTCTCGGGCACGATGCCAAGCTCGAGGAAGGCCAACGCCGCAAATACCGACGACACGAGCCCCTGTTGATTGTCTTCGACGCCCCTTCCGTACAGCTTCCCATCCTTGACGACCACCTTCCATGGATCGCTGTTCCACAGCGAGCGTTCTCCCTCGGGCACCACATCGAGATGTGCCATGATCCACAGCGGGCTGTCGTTTCGTTTTCCTGGGATAGTGGCGACAAGATTGGGACGCAGCTTCGAGGGAACGCGCTCATCGGGTGCGTCGTATCGCTGAATATCCGAGATTCCCCGCGCCTTGAGCCACGCCTCGAGCGCGTTCGCCTTCTCGATTTCTCCAGCACCGTCCGATTCGGGAGCCAGGGCTGGATATGAGGTGAGCAGCGTTTCAAGCTCGATGATGCCCTTTTCCTGGGCATCGAGGAATTGCTGAATGCGGTTCATGTCTGTCATGATCACTTTTTCTCCTGCACATAGTGCGTTTCATACGCGCGCCACGACGTGGCGATAATTGTAGTGAGGTCCGAGTTCTGCGCTTCCCAACCGAGCAGGGCTTTCGCCGCTGCACTCGAGGCCACGAGCTTCGCCGGGTCTCCCGGTCTTCTCCCCGAAATGGTAGCTGGAATCGCCTTCCCCGTAATTCTCCTCGCAGCCTCGAGGATCTCGAGCACCGAAAGCCCCTGCTCGGATCCCAGATTCACCGCGAAGCTCTTGGATGCTCTTGCGAGATGCATGAGCGCAGCATAGTGCGCTCGCGCAAGATCGGTGACGTGAATATAGTCGCGCACCCCCGATCCATCTGGTGTCGGATAATCTGTTCCAAAGATCTTGAGTTCCGGTCTGAGCCCCACCGCTACCTCCATAATGACCGGGATCAAATTCGCAGGATTCTTCTCGAGCCCGCGCACTCTACCCTCGGGACCGTAGCCCGCCGCGTTGAAGTAGCGGAGCGCTGCGTAGCGCACGCCCTTCAATTTGTCGTACCACTCGAGGAGCCGCTCGATTTCGAGTTTGGTAAAGCCATAGAAGTTTTCGGGGTTCTTGGGGTGTGCCTCATCGATGGGGAGATATTTTGGCTCGCCGTAGATCGCCGCCGACGACGAAAACACCACGTTCCGTATACCCGCCTCGCAGGCGGCGTTGAGAATGTTGATCGTACCGCTCAGGTTTTGGAGCGCGTACTTCTCTGGATTGACCATCGATTCGCCTGCCGCCTTCGCTGCGGCGAGGTGGACGATCGCGTCGTAACCACGCTTCATTACGCCACAAATTGCGGAATAATCGAGAATATCTTCATTAAAAAAACCATACTCAGGGAAAATATTTTCTTTGGTGCCTGTCGACAGATTGTCGAGCACATCGACCTTGAGGCCTCGATCCGCGCAAAATCGCGCGACGTGGCTTCCGATGTAGCCAGCTCCTCCAATAACGAGTACTCTCATAGTTGCGATTACCCTCTTTGAGTGGAATGCGCGCGAACAAAACAACAGCGCGAAATTACTTTACTGCAGAGCGAATACGTGCGCAACTCACACCACAACCACGACTCCCTTTTGGATAAAAAAATGGCCACCCCCACAGGGATGGCCTCTGCCGCCGATCAGAATCGAACTGATGACACATGGATTTTCAGTCCATTGCTCTACCAACTGAGCTACAGCGGCGCGCTGTAATCGTTGTGTTGCGCGAATGCGGTCTTTAAAAGCTTTGGGCGGTGCAAGAGTCGAACTTGCGACCCCCAGCGTGTCATACTGGTGCTCTAACCAACTGAGCTAACCGCCCCCGCATGTCGCAAACGACAGATGCTCTTATACCAGACAGCCGCCCCGAATGTCAAGCGACCTCACATTTTGAGCGATTATTCTCCCGGTGAATTGTCTTTACAGATAATTCCAAGTAGAATTGGAACAACGAATGGAGGAGATTATGCATATCACTCACCGACATACGTTTTTTGCGCTCTTAGTCGGTCTATTTCTGATAGGAGGGACGACAGCCTTCGCCTTCACTTTTATGCCTATGTCGGTGACGGTGTCGCCGAGCGGCGCGCAGAGCATCGCCACGTTCCGGCTGACAAACGATGGAGGTCAGCAGATCGCTATTTCCATCAAGGCTATGACCCGTGTCATCGATCAGAACGGCGTCGAAAGCAACGAACCCGCGGACAACGACTTCACCATTTTCCCCACGCGCATCGTCGTACAGCCCAACTCATTTCAAAATATCAAAGTACAGTACAAAGGATCGACCCGTCTCGCCAAAGAGATGGCATATCGCATCATCGCTGAGCAGGTGCCCATCGATTTCAGCCAACAGCAGACTTCCGGCGTCAAAGTATTGTTCCGGTACATCGCGGCGCTCTATGTGACCCCTCCTAACGTGAATTATAAGCTCGCCATAACAAAGGCTGTATACGCAGAACAGGATGGGAAAAAAGGATTTCTCGTCACCATCACGAATAGCGGCACCCGACACGCGCTCATCAATGATCCGATCCTCAGGCTCTCTGGCGCCGGAACCGCGACGATCACGCTGCAAGACGACGACGTGAAACCGCTTCAAGGACAAAATCTGCTCGCCGACTCTGTCCGTACTTTTTTCTTTCCCAGCGACAAAGCCATTCAGGGAATGAATTATACGGGCAGTCTCACGGCGACCATCGAATAGCGAGAGCGCTCGGCGCGTGCATGTTCATACAAAAAGTTGTGGAGTATTTTAAAAATGGTTGGATGTAAGAAAACTTATATTGCATATGTTCTTCTGCTCATTGGAACTATTTTCCTGCAGGCACAGACGTCCGGCTCGGAAACTGTCAATACGACACCGCCCATTCAGAGCACACCCATTGTTCGCGATTCCATTTCCCCCGATCTCGAGATGACGTTCTCGCTCTCAATCAACGGAAAACCGAAGGGAGAGATAAACGCAGGTATCTGGAATAACGATGCAATTATAAAAAAAGACACTGCAGCGGCATTGCTCATCGATTATCTTCGTCCCGATATCTACTCCACTATTTTTGACTCGGTGTTTAGAGGCTTGACATGGCTCACCTCGAACGATTTTGCGCTAGTGGGAATATCTTTTCAATTCGATTCAGCTGCGCTCACTTTAAGCATTGATGTGCCGCCTTCTTTTTTGCCGATTGTAGACCTCGATTTCATTCCCGACAAAGTACCGAATTTCAAGCCTATCCTACGCCCCTCGCCCTTTTCCGGATTCATCCAGAATGACTCGAGCGTTCAACTATCGAATATCGCAGGCGGTTCGACCCTCCTCTATTCGCACCTCTACGGCATGGTCGATATTCAAGGCTTGCACTTCTTCGCAAACGGGTTCGGGTCATACTCCAGCATCGATTCTCCAATACCTAAATTTACTGTCGAGAACGCGTATGGGCTGTGGTACAGCAATGCGCGGAATCTCCAGGCGACTTTCGGTATGTTCGCCACACCTGGAACGAGCTTCCAGACGCAACCGACACTTTTCGCCGCATCGATTTCGAGCCCCGAAAACTACCAGTACACTATACGCCAGGGACTCGTCGACGACACTACAGAATTTACGATCAGCAAGACCGCACGCGTCACCGTCGAAGTCAACGGCAGAGCCATTCGGCAGGTCGTTTTAGCGCCGGGGAATTATAGAATTTTGGATTTGCCTTTCACCTCTGGCCTCAATGAGTACGTGTTGCGCATTGAAGAGTCCGACGGCAAGGTCCAGGTACTCAGGCGTCTCATACCGCGCGAAAACAGCAATCTTGTGATGGGAACATCGAAGTATGCGCTCTCTGCGGGCGTCTCCACCACGGATCTTCGCGAATTCGTGGCGACGGGATACTACCTATATGGTTTTTCTCAAACTTTTTCGGGCGGCATCAATCTACAATCGGATACGCGCTCGATTATGGCGGGACTCACGTGGATCGCAGCCCTTCCTTTCGGAAATATCAACGGAGCTACAGCCCTTGTCGGAAGGTGGGATGGCTGGGGCAAAATGTTCGCGCCCAAGGTATCGATCGGCTATATCTTCTCGATACCTTGGAATGATTTTATACCCAGTCTCTCCATCTCAGCCTCCTATCAAGGAGAAGGATTCTTGGCACCGAGCATCAGCGCGCCATCCGATACGCCTATTGGAGCATATTTCTCCGCATCGGGAGGCATCTATTCGCGGATTTTCCAGCGAACCGGCATAAGTGTAAGTTACAGTTTCACTCAGACGCAAGGAACTGCCGCGCGCACCAATCAGGATGTATATGTTACCCTCAGTCAAGGACTTTCGGAACGTGGAAACCTCACGCTCGCAGGCCATCTCGCCCTACAATCTGGCTCAACCCCCATGTTTTCCGCGAGTGTCGGGTTCACAATTCAGCCTCGTGAAACATATCAGCGTCTGTTGAGTTATTCCCAATCATCGGATGGAACTTCGAACATGACCGTGCTCGATAAAGTCAGTGCGTTTGGCAGGCTCTTCGACGTGAATCTGAACGCCTCCAATCTGCTCCCCGGATCGAACAGCGACAGCATGATTAATCTTGGGTTGCGAAATCTATCGGATTACTATGATGTTTCGGCGAATGGTTCGCTCGTGTACTCGCACAGCACGAACAGCTACTCCGGCACAGGATCAGCGCAGTTCAGAGCCACCATGGTCTTTGTCGGTCCCTATATTGGATTTACACGACAAGTGCCCGATTCATTCCTCCTCATCGCTGCTTCGAAAGCCCTTCACAACCTTGATGCCGTGTACTCGCTCAGCAGTGGATCTCAGTATTTCGCGCCGCATGGACTGAATATGGTGATTCCTCTCACAAGCTATCGCACCACGGTGCTGTCCACCAACCTAGTCGGTGCCGAACTCAGTCTCAACCCTCGAAATCCGTATGCACTAGTCTCTCCAGCATTTAGAAGCGGCTTGCTCTTTATGAGCGATGTAGTAAAGCGCTCGATGATTGTCGGACGGCTTGTCGATCAGAATAAAAAGACTGTGAGCTATCTCCCCGGAGATGTGTACGATATCGGCGGTTCACTCATAACCTCGACCTTTACAGATAATACAGGAGTATTCAACATTTACGATCTACTGCCGGGAAGCTACAGAATTCAGTGGCCCGATGAATACGGGACGACCAACTTCGAGCTGAAGGAATCAGACGCCGACACCCTCGATCTCGGCGATGTTGTGGTACACACAAAGGCAAAATAGCACTACAATACAAGAGGATAGGCCAATGAAATATCGTTTTATGCTTGCGTTGACGATTCTTATGCTGATGGCGGGGGCAGCCTTTGGACAAACTCTTTCGCTCGACACCTTCGCGAATCCTGCGGCGGTGACCTATGATCCATATTCCTCAGGCAACTCGACGGGGCCTCAATTCACCTTCACCGTGCGATTGAGCAGCAGACCAAACAGAGTTAGGAGTTTCTATCTCCTCATCGACGGCGCACCCGTCGCCAGCGACAGAAAGCTGGTCTTTGCGGACAACTCCACGGTAAGCCTTATCGTCGGTTTCTTCAAGGATTCCGCTTACACCACCGAAATTCTCAGCAATTCGAACGACACCTTGACCAATGTGATTTCGGGCAGCTTCGCGAAAAATACGAAACAACTCACGCAACAGTTCACCGTGTATCCGAGCCTCGCGGCCGGCCAGTACGCGCCTGCCGGGGCGTACTCCGGGACCTTCACCTTAAAACTATATGACGGCGCATACCCAAGCACCACCTTGAGCGATTACCAGACTTTCCCTTACACTGCAAATGTCAATCCCTTCGTCGACGTGAGGCTTGGCCCTTCGACAGTGACCTATACCTCGGGTGTCTCCGACTACAGCATCAATCTGGGCGATGTGTCGGGCGGTAAGAGTGCGACGTTCGGCATCGTAATCCGCGCCAACACCGCCTATACGCTCAGCATGCAAGCCAACAGCGGCAAACTTTCGTCGACAACGACGACCGATACCATAAACTACTCCCTCACCATCGGTGGTACGCAGTATACGTCCAACCTTCAGCTCAACAACACTATCGCCATCAACAATACGAAAGGAATGTACGAATTTTCATTGAGCGGGACGGTCGATGTTCCTGCCGGACAAGACGTGGAAGCAGGACAGTACTCGGACCGAATCACCTTCACGATCTCGGCGAATTGAGGCACGCTCGACTCCTCGTTCTTCGCGCACACGAGCCGCGCATCGTCGATTGACTCTTGACAGAGCAACACGATGCGTCACACTATGTAAATCGGTTTAGTTATGGAAATTCCACGAAGTTGCGGCGTCCTCCTTCACCCTCTCTCGCTCGCGGGCGTGTGGCCCTGCGGAACGCTCGGACAGGAAGCGCGCTCGTTTATCGACTTTTGTGCCGATTCGGGGCTTGGATGGTGGCAGATCCTCCCACTCGGTCCAACCGCGTATGGAGATTCTCCTTACCAGAGTCCCTCGGCGTTCGCAGGCAACCCCTATTTAATCAGTCCGCAGCTCCTCATTGAGCAAGGATTGCTCTCAGAGAACGATGCGCAGCGCTACCGCGAGCACTCGGATCACGCAGCGACCACGATCGACTACGGACGACTCTTCAGCACACACGCCGAGCTCATGCATTCGGCGTGGAAATACTTCTGCAAAATGCAATCGCACCTGATCGAGATTCGCCATGATTTTGCCGCGTTCAAAGCAGCAAACGCGCACTGGCTTGACGATTTCTCACGCTTTATGGCGATAAAGGAATCTGAAGGTTTTCGGGCATGGAGCGAGTGGCCTTCCGAACTGCGATTCCGGGAGCCGCGCGCTCTCGCTGCATTCGAGGCGCACCACCGCGACGACATCGAGCGCATCAAATTTACGCAATTTCTCTTCTTCTCGCAGTGGTGGCGCCTCCACGAATACGCGCGTTCACACGGCGTGAAGATTATCGGCGATATCCCAATTTTTGCAGCATTCGATTCGGCCGATGTCTGGGCCCACCCGGAACTCTTCATGCTTAACGACAGGCTCGAGCCGACACAGGTCGCTGGGGTACCGCCTGATTACTTCACCGCAACGGGGCAGCTCTGGGGCAACCCGCTCTACCGTTGG
>CAYXOW010000065.1:0-634 GCA_964466815.1 uncultured Treponema sp. | reverse complement strand
CCCGCCGGCGAACCAACTGCAGAACATGGTCGCTGGGAGAAGGGACCTGGCGACACGCTGTTCAGCGCCCTCAAATCGGAACTCGGCCAACTGCCGATCATCGCCGAAGACCTCGGCTTCATAACGCCGGAGGTCGTTGCCCTGCGCGACAACCTCGGATTCCCCGGCATGAGAATCTTGCAGTTCGCCTTCGAGACCGCCCACGACAACCTCGACTACCCGCACAACTACCCGCGGCACTGTGTCGCCTACACAGGAACACACGACAACGACACCGCCGCAGGCTGGTACACGCACGCGACAAAAGCTGCCCGAGGGCGCGCGCGGTCATATCTTGGCGCTACTTCGCGCACTATCTCGTGGAAAATGATACGCGCCGTCTGGGCCAGCCCGGCGAGCTTAGCAATTGCGCCAATGCAGGATTTTCTTGGCGCGGGCTCAGAGGCGCGCATGAATTTCCCAGGAACGAACGGCTGGTGGCGCTGGAGGATGACCGCGGACGATCTTAGCGAGCGGCTCGCGCACGACATCAACCGGCTCTCGCGCACCTACTTTCGCACGAGCAGCGACGCGATGCCTCAACAGGAACAGAACACGAGCCCTTCGCCTACCGCAGCACCACCATCTCGCACTC
>CAYXOW010000064.1:7941-13033 GCA_964466815.1 uncultured Treponema sp. | reverse complement strand
CTTCTTCTTCGCCTGCCACTCCAACTTCCTCGAAGAAGTCGCAAAGTTCCGCGCTGCGCGCCGTGTTTGGGCGCACCTCATGCGCGATCGCTTCGGAGCGAAGAACCCGAAGAGCTGGATGCTCCGCTTCCACACACAGACAGGCGGATCGACGCTCACCGCGCAGCAGCCCGACAACAACATCATCCGCGTTACGCTCCAGGCTCTCGCAGCGGTGCTTGGAGGCACGCAGAGCCTCCACACCAACTCTCGCGACGAAGCGCTCGCGCTTCCCACCGAGGAAGCAGTGCGCATCGCCCTCAGAACGCAGCAGATCATCGCCTACGAGTCCGGCTCGGCGGAAACCGTCGACCCCCTCGCAGGCTCCTACTATGTCGAAAGCCTCACCGACCGCATCGAGAAAGAAGTGCTCGCCTACATCAAGCGCATCGACGATCTCGGCGGCGCGGTGAAAGCGATCGAGCAGGGCTACGTGCAGCAGGAAATTCAGGACTCCGCATACGCGTGGCAGATGGATGTGGAGAAGGGCGAGCGGATCATCGTTGGGCTTAACAAATTTCAGGTGCGAGAGAGCGCGCCGAAGGGCCTTCTTCGCGTCGATCCCGAGGTCGGGGAACGCCAGAAAAGGAAGCTCGCCTCGCTCACGGCGAAGCGCGAGGCCCCAGCTGTAGAAAAGGCGCTCAGCTCACTGCGCACTGCGGCCCGTGGCAGCGACAACCTCATGGTGCCGATTCTGGAGGCAGTGCGCGTCTACGCGACGCTCGGCGAGATCTGCGGTGTGCTGCGCGAAGAATTCGGCGAGTACAAACCGAACGTGATGTTCTGAGGGAGAGTCGACATGGAACGTAAAATAAGAGTGTTGGTCGCCAAGCCCGGACTCGATGGGCACGATAGGGGCGCTAAGGTGATCGCGCGCGCCCTGCGCGACGCGGGAATGGAAGTGATCTATACAGGCTTGCGGCAGACTCCCGAGCAGATCGTCAGCGCCGCGATCCAGGAAGATGTCGACGTCATCGCGATGTCGATTCTCTCTGGGGCGCACAACCACCTTTTCCCGCGCGTCGTGGAACTTCTGAAGGCGCAGGGTGTCGACGATGTGCTGGTGTTCGGAGGAGGCGTCATTCCTGAAGAGGATATCCCCTTCCTGAAATCGAAGGGGATCGCGGAGGTCTTTGGGCCGGGAACACCCACTTCGAAGACCATCGACTTTATAAAAACGAATCTCAAGCGGGCGCTTACCTGAGCGTCAGCAGAACCGGAGCAATCGCATCATGACTGAGCTTGTACGCCGCTGCATCGCTGGAGATGTGCGCGCCACCGCTCGACTCATCACCCTCCTCGAGAGTCAAGACAGAGCGGCCTATATGTCGCTCTATCGACTCAAGGACCATGTGGGGCACGCGCACGTCATCGGCATCACGGGGCCGCCGGGGGCGGGCAAGAGCACGCTCGTGGACAAACTCATCGGACAGTTCAGGGCCCGCAACCTCAAAGTCGGTGTGCTTGCGGTGGATCCTTCGAGCCCCTTTTCTGGTGGTGCGATTCTCGGTGACCGCCTTCGCATGCAGAGCCACGCGATCGATCTCGGAGTCTTTATTCGAAGTCTCGCGACGAGGGGCAGCCTCGGCGGTATCTCGAAAGCGACGCACGGCGCCATCCGAGTGCTCGACATCGCCGGCTACGATATCATCCTCGTCGAAACTGTCGGCGTAGGGCAGTCCGAGATCGATGTCGTGCGCGTCGCGGATACTGTCGTGCTTGTCTCCGTGCCGGGCCTCGGCGACGATATCCAGGTTATCAAGGCGGGCATCATGGAGATCGGCGATATTTTTGTGGTGAACAAAGCCGACCGTGATGGCGCAGACAGAGTGGTGCGCGAGCTGAGGGCGATGCTTGAGACACAAGCGCAGCTCAAGCGTGGACTAGCCCCTGAAGGGGAACCCGATACGCTCGCGGCTCGAGACCCCGGCTTTATGCACCACGCCGCAATTGAGCCAGGTGCTCAACCCGCTACCGCACCGCTGGAGCTGAAAAACGAAACCCCGCCTGTGCTCAAGACCATCGCGGAGAATGGCACAGGCGTTCCCGAACTCGCCGACACCATTTTAAGGCACATCGCCCGGCTCGTCTCGACCGGCGAACTCGAGCGCAATCGGCTCGAGTCCATCAAATATCAACTTGGACAATTTGTGTTCGAAGAGATCGATCATCTTCTCGGCATGACGGATCTCGAGAACATGAGAGACGAACTCGCGAGAAAGGTATTTTCGCGTAAAACCGATGTCTATAGCGCCGGAGTAGCGCTTTTCGAGAATATACTTCGACAAGGAGCGAACCATGAACACCCTAAAACTTGATCATATCGGCATCGCGGTGGAAAAAATCGACGCTGCGCTTCCCGTCTGGGAAGGGATCCTTGGTCTGCCCCTTCACGGCGTCGAAGAGGTCGCCGAGCAGAAGGTGAAGACCGCTTTCATGCCGCTCGGCGAGAGCGAAATCGAACTTCTGGAAAGCATCGATGCTGAGGGCCCTGTCGGCAAATTCATCGCTGCAAAGGGGCAGGGGGTGCATCACCTCGCCTTCCGCGTCGCCGACATCGAGGCAGCGCTTATGGAGCTCAAAGCGAAAGGCATTCGTCTCATCGACGAAACTCCGCGTTACGGCGCGGGCGGTGCGCGCATCGCCTTCCTTCACCCGAAGGCGACGGGGGGCGTGCTTGTCGAGCTCTGCGAACGAAAGTAGAATGCGCGCTAATTCTTTGTTTTGAAAGTAACCTCCCCGCTGGAGGTAATGATAGTAAGGATGGTGCATATGGAAGAAAAGCTGAGGGCGCTTGAAGAGCGACGAGCCAAAGTTCGTGCGGGCGGAGGCCCCAAGAGGGTAGCCGCACAGCACGAAAAGGGCAAAATGACCGCTCGCGAGAGGATCGAGATGCTCCTCGATCCCGGAACCTTCGTGGAGCTCGACACTTTTGTCGAACACCGGGCGACTGCGCTCGGCATGGACAAGATCGACGCGCCGGGAGAAGGTGTCGTGACAGGTTACGGTTCAGTGAACGGCAGGAATGTGTGCGTATTCGCGCAGGACTTCACCGTCATAGGCGGCAGCCTCGGCGAAATGCACGCCGCGAAAATCTGCAAGATCATGGACATGGCGGTGAAGATCGGTTGCCCTCTCGTCGGGATCAACGACTCAGGCGGGGCGCGTATCCAGGAAGGTGTCGACGCACTTTCAGGGTACGGCGATATCTTTTACCGCAATACGCTTGCATCTGGCGTCATCCCTCAGATTTCCGTCATAATGGGTCCGTGCGCAGGCGGCGCGGTGTATTCACCCGCTCTCACGGACTTTGTGTTCATGACTGAGAAGACAAGCAACATGTTCATCACTGGTCCCCAGGTCATCAAGGCCGTGACCGGAGAAGAAGTGAGTGCTGAAGACCTCGGTGGAGCTCGAGTCCATTCCGAAGTCTCGGGTGTCTCGCACTTCAGCTTTCCCGATGAGCAGTCGACGATTGAGGCGATCCGCAAACTGCTCTCGTACCTGCCGCAGAACAATGTCGAGGATCCTCCCGTCATGGATATTGGTGACGATCCGAACCGCATCGACGACTCCCTCGCGGACCTCATGCCGGATTCGCCGAACAAACCCTACGATGTGCGCGATATCATTGCAAGACTTGTCGACGGCGCCGATTTTTTCGAGGTGCAGCCCAAGTACGCACAGAACATTGTTACCGGTTTCGCGCGGCTCGGCGGGCGCGCGGTGGGCATCATCGCCAACCAGCCGAAATACCTCGCGGGCGTGCTCGACATCAACGCTTCCGATAAAGCTTCGCGCTTTATCCGCTTCTGCGACGCCTTCAACATGCCGCTTCTCACGCTCACCGACACTGCGGGCTATCTGCCCGGCGTCGGCCAAGAGCACGGCGGCGTCATCCGACACGGCGCGAAACTTCTCTACGCTTACTCGGAGGCCTCGGTTCCCAAAATCACGGTTATACTCCGCAAAGCCTACGGCGGTGCCTACATCGCCATGTGCTCTCGACACCTCGGCGCAGATCAAGTCTTTGCCTGGCCGACTGCCGAAATCGCGGTTATGGGCCCTGAGGGCGCAGCCAACATCATTTTTAAAAAGGAGATCGACGAGGCGGCTGATTCGGCTGCCATGCGCAAGGAAAAAATCGACGAGTACAAGCGCAACTTCGCAAACCCCTACATGGCGGCGGCGCGCGGCTATGTCGACGACGTGATCGATCCGGCCCACACTCGCGCCCGGCTCTGCAGTGCGCTCACCACACTGCTGGGTAAACGGCAAGCGACACCTTCCCGTAAGCACGGGAATATTCCCGTCTGAGAGGCCGACCATGACAAACCCTTGGATGATAATGCTCGTCGGCGTAATGACAGTGTTTATCGCGCTCATCGTCATGATCCTGTTCCTGCTCGGTTTTCCGAAGTTCTTCGCTGTGATCAAACGGAAGGAGCACGGAAATCTCGCCCCGCTCCCGCAGATCGTGGAAGTGACGAAAAAATCGATACCCGCAGCATCACAGGCTGCGCCCGCCCCCTCATCGACAGCGCAGGATGATTCTCTCATCGCGGTACTCACTGCAGCGGTCGCCGTGGCGAGTGGGACAAGCGCAAGCTCATTCGCGATCACGAATGTGCGGCATGTGGAGAACGAAGCGAGCGGCGGTTTCAATACGCCAGTGTGGGGCAGAGTCGAACGCCTCTCACGAAAATGACAGCAAGCGATATATAGGAGAATAAATTATGAAACAATATAGAATTACTGTGAATGGCAAATCGTATGATGTGACTGTTGAAGAGTTGAATGGCACGCGACCCGCCCCCACAGCCTATGCAGCCCCTACGGCCCAACCGGCGCCGGCTGCAGTGCCGGTAGCTCCAGCGGCTTCCTCAGCGCCCGCCGCAGCAGTTCCTACCAACGGCGGCACCGTCACCACTGTCAAGGCACCCATGCCCGGTACGGTCATCGCGTTTAAAGTCATCGCCGGCCAGCAGGTGAAGCGCGGCGATGTGCTTCTGCTTCTCGAGGCCATGGAAATGGCAGATGAAATCGTCGCTCC
>CAYXOW010000064.1:7649-7859 GCA_964466815.1 uncultured Treponema sp. | reverse complement strand
GAGATTCCTCTATGGAACAGTTTTTCTCCCATTTCATAAGCTCCACAGGGTTCATCGCTATAACATGGGGACAGCTCCTCATGCTCGTGGTGTCCTGTGTGCTGCTGTACCTCGGCATTGCTCGGGAGTTCGAGCCGCTTTTGCTCGTGCCGATCGCCTTCGGCATGTTGCTTGCGAACCTCCCCATGAGCGGTATAACCGATCCGCCCA
>CAYXOW010000064.1:6524-7626 GCA_964466815.1 uncultured Treponema sp. | reverse complement strand
TCTACCAAGGCGTCAAGCTCGGCATCTATCCGCCACTCATATTCCTGGGAATCGGAGCGATGACCGACTTCGGTCCGCTCATCGCGAACCCTTGGAGTCTCATTCTCGGCGCCGCAGCGCAGCTTGGTATCTTCATCCCCTTCATCGCGGCATACTACCTTGGATTCGACCTCAAGTCCTGTGGTTCCATCGCGATCATCGGCGGAGCTGACGGTCCCACTGCCATTTTCGTCACCTCAAGGCTTAAACCGGAGCTGCTCGGACCGATCGCGATTGCGGCATACTCCTACATGGCCCTTGTGCCGCTCATCCAGCCACCTATCATGAAGGCACTCACTACTAAGAAAGAGCGACAAGTGAAGATGGCACAGCTCCGCGATGTGTCAAAAGCTGAACGAATTATCTTCCCAATCTTTGTGACTCTCTTAATAGGTCTATTATTGCCCGCCGCAGTTCCCCTCGTTGGATCGCTCATGTTGGGGAATCTCTTTAGAGAGACTGGCGTAACAGAGCGCCTCTCGGACACCGCGCAGCATGCCCTCATCAATACGTTGACGATTTTCTTGGGGGTTTCGGTGGGATCGACTGCAAGTGCAGCCCGTTTCCTCAATCCCCAGACTCTCATGATCATTGGGCTGGGGCTCTTCGCGTTCAGCTGTGGAACGGCGGGCGGAGTCATATTCGGCAAGATCATGTACTGGGTAACAGGCGGAAAGGTGAATCCGCTCATCGGATCAGCAGGTGTATCCGCAGTTCCAATGGCGGCGCGCGTCAGTCAGGTTGTCGGTTCGAAGGAAGATCCGACAAATTTTCTTCTCATGCACGCTATGGGACCCAACGTTGCGGGCGTCATCGGATCGGCGGTTGCAGCGGGCGTATTGCTCTCCGTGCTTGGCTGAAGATTCCTCCCGATACTGAAAGGATATTCCGCAAGACTGCATTTTTATGATATAGTCGCCAAATCCCAGCGAACGCGGATGCGTGGAGCAGACGATGAAGGTTCTCAAGTTTGGCGGCACTTCGGTGGGAAGCCCCGAAGCGATTCGCGCGCTTGTCAGGATCGCAAAGGATTCTGGCGAGCGCGTTTTCGTAGTATCGGCCT
>CAYXOW010000064.1:4168-6514 GCA_964466815.1 uncultured Treponema sp. | reverse complement strand
ATAACTGATTCTCTCTTGCAGGCGGCGAAACTCGCCTGTAATGGGCAAGATTGGCGGCAGCTGTTCGATGCGATCGCGTCGCGCCACCGTACTATGATCGCCCAACTTCTCGAAGGAAATGTACGCGACAGCGCGACAGCGATTACCGAGAGACTCCTCACGGATCTTTCATCGCTGCTGCTCGGCATTTCGCTTGTACGCGATATTTCGCCCAGAACCCTCGATCTTGTAGCCTCCTTTGGCGAGCGGATGAGCGCGCCGATCGTCGCGTACGCGCTCTCCCACGCTGGGGTCGACGCAGAAGCGGTCGATGCCCGCGAGCTCATCGTGACGGATGATAGATTCGGCTCAGCGAGGTGGCTAGAGAACGAGACCGAACACAAGGTAAAGCACTTCTTTGCGAATTTTTCACATGTCGCGGTGGTGACTGGATTTATCGCTTCCACTTCGGATGGCGCGACGACCACTCTTGGGCGTGGCGGTTCGGATTTTACCGCGGGAATTCTCGGCGCCTGTCTTGGCGCGGAGGAGATTCAGATTTGGACCGATGTCGATGGCATCATGACCGCCGATCCCCGTTCGGTGGTGGATGCCTTTGTGATTCCTGCGATCTCATATCTCGAAGCGATGGAGATGTCGCACTTCGGCGCGAAGGTCCTTCATCCTCCCACTATTCTGCCGGCGATGGCGAAAGCGATTCCTGTTCGCATCAAAAACACCTTCAATCCCGCTGCGCCAGGAACGCTCATTGTGAAAACCTCCGCCCCAAGTAGCTGGCCTGTTCGCGGCATCGCGGCGATACCCTCGATTTCGCTGCTACTCTTGCAGGGACCTGGGCTTCCTGGCGTAACAGGCATCGCTGGCCGCATGTTCGCGGCGCTCGCGGCCACCAGTGTTAACGTCATCCTCATCACTCAGGGGTCAAGCGAACTCTCGATCTGCTGTGCGGTGCTCCCGCAGGACGCTGAGCGCGGCGCACGAGCACTCAAAGAAGAGTTCGAGTATGAGATCGGAGCGGGCACCATCCAGAGACCCACCATAGAATCGAACCTCAGCGTAATCGCCGTAGTGGGCGAGATGATGAAGCACCGATCCGGCATCTCGGGGCGTGTCTTTAAAGCGTTGGGTCGCAACGGCATCAATGTGGTGGCGATCGCCCAGGGCTCATCGGAACTCAATATCTCGATCGTGGTGGGAGCCCAAGACCGAGGAAAGGCGATGAGCGCGATCCATGACGCTTTTTTCCTCGCTGGAGTGCGAACAGTCAATGTATTTCTCACGGGAACGGGGCTTATTGGCGGCACCCTGCTATCGCAGATTTCTGCGCAGCAAGATCGGCTTCTCAGGGAGCATTCTATTAGGGTGCGGATCGCGGGCATTGCGAATTCGCGCAAAATGCTGATCGATCCTCGAGGAATCGACATTGAGCAGTGGAAAGAACGGCTCGATGCGCAGGGCCAGGAGACCGATCTCGCCAGCTATGTGCGCCAGCTCCGCGACCTCAACTTGCCGAACGCCTGTTTCTGCGACTGCACCGCGAGCGATGCGCCTGTGCGCTACTATGAGGCCGCACTTGCAGCCTCGATATCCGTAGTGACCCCCAACAAGCGCGCGAATTCAGGCCCTCTCGAACGTTACGAACGGCTCATGCATCTTGCGAGGTCGCTCGACGTTCCTTACCGCTACGAGACAACTGTCGGCGCGGGGCTGCCCGTCATCGGCACGATTCAGGACCTCGTCGCCTCGGGCGATGATATTACCGAGATCGAGGCAGTATTATCGGGCACAATTAGCTACATCTTCAACAATCTCGATTCGGAAATGCCATTCTCCGGTCTCGTGAAGCGTGCGAAGGAACTCGGTTACACGGAGCCCGATCCTCGCGACGATCTAAGCGCGAAGGATATCGCGCGAAAAGCCATAATTCTTGCCCGAGAAGCCGGTTACAGGCTCGATGAGTCGGCGGTTCATATCGAGCCCCTCATTTCGGGGCGGATCTCTCAGGCACCGTCCATCGAAAAGTGTCTCTCGCTTCTTCCCGAAATGGATGAACCGATGGAGAATCGTAGAAAGTCCGCAGCCCGGTCGGGTAAAGTGCTGCGCTATGTCGCGATCGTGTCGAGCGGAGAGGCGCGCATTTCGCTGTGCGAGTACGGCCCCGAGAGCCCATTCTATAGCCTGACCGGTACCGACAACATGGTCGTTATCCACTCGCGCCGTTACTCCGAGAACCCCCTCGTAATCCGAGGACCGGGCGCGGGTGCCGACGTCACGGCGGGCGGTGTGTTCGCGGATATCCTTAAAACGGCGGAATCCTATATATAATTATATATAATATTTTAAGGT
>CAYXOW010000064.1:0-4066 GCA_964466815.1 uncultured Treponema sp. | reverse complement strand
AGCATAAAAAAGCCGCCACGACCGTGGCGGCTTTTTTCTCAAGATGCGCGTGTGCGCAAGGAAGTGGGGCTGTCCTGTTATACGTGCGCAGGCAGTCTACGTTTTCGCGCAAGTTGGCTAATCAACATGAGTCCGACAAGCCCAATACCAATAAAGTCAGTGGTGAGGCCTGGGTCGATCAACAGCACACCGCCAGCAAAACCGAGCAGCCGCTCAAACCAGAGTACTTTGGTCAGGAACCAGCCATTGACTGCCGCTGCAATAGCGATGATTCCCACGAGGCTCGTGATAAGCATCCAGATAAAACCGATAGGGGAGACATTGAAGAGCAGCATCTGAGGATTCATGACGAAAATATAGGGAACGAGGAATGCCGCAATCGCGAGCTTCGAAGCGTTAATGCCTGTCTTCATGGGGTTGGCTTTCGCAATGCCCGCCCCCGCAAAGGCTGCAAGCGCAACGGGCGGTGTGACATCCGCGATGATGCCGAAATAGAAGGCGAACATGTGCGCTGGAAGAATAATATTGGCGGGCGCGACTGAGTACGGATCGAGGCCGGCCTGTTTCGACAGAAGCATGATGACTGCGGGCGCGGCAATGGTCGACGTGATGACATAGTTCGCGGTAGTCGGAACGCCCATTCCGAGGACTAACGAAGTGATCATTGTGAAGAAGAGTGTCGGCACAAGGTGCCCGCCTGCGAGGTCGACGAGAATCGAGCCGAGTTTGAGGCCAAGCCCTGTCAGCGTGACGACGCCGATGATGATACCTGCGCACGCCGTAGCCGCCAGCACGCCCAAGGCTCCGCGCGCACCAGCTTCAAGACCCCGCACAATTTCAATGAGGGGAATCCTTGTACTCTTTTTGAGCCATGATGATAGAATCGAGAGAATGATCGCCCAGAGGGCGGCTTTCATCGGAGTGAAGCCTGTGACGAGGAGATAGATGATCGCCACGAGGGGAATGATGAGGTGGCCGCGCTCGACGACAATTCGTTTGAATTTGGGGAGTTCTTCCCGACTTAAGCCCCTCAGACCGCTCTTTTTCGCTTCGAAGTGAACACCTGCCCATACGCCGAAGTAGTAGAGGATCGCCGGAACCACTGCCGCGCCGATGATCCTGGCGTAGGGAATATTGGTAAACTCCGCCATAAGGAAGGCCGCCGCGCCCATGATAGGCGGCATGAGCTGACCGCCGGTCGAAGCGGTGGCTTCAACGGCGCCCGCGAACTCGGGCTTATACCCAAGGCGTTTCATCATAGGAATGGTGAATGAACCAGTACCGACGACATTGGCGACCGATGAACCTGAGACAGTTCCCATGAGCGCGCTCGAGAGCACTGCGACCTTCGCCGGACCGCCTGCAGCCCAACCGGCCACCGCGTTCGCAAGGTCGATGAAGAGCTGACCCAATCCAGTGCGTTCGAGGAATGCGCCGAACAGAATGAACAGAAATATGAAGGTGCTCGATACGCCGAGTGGTATGCCGAACACACCCTCTGTCGTGAAATACAGGTGGTTGACGAGGGTTTCAAAGGTTGCTCCGCGGTGGGCGAGTTTTCCTGGAATGTACGGGCCCGCGAATGCATAGGCGATGAACACAACCGCGATCACTACCATCGGCACACCGACGACTCTGCGAGCGGCCTCGAGTACGAGAAGGATACCGATAACGCCGAACACGATGTCGAGCGGCGTCGCCGTTCCCGCGCGCAATACCAGCTTCTGGTAGTTCACCACGATATACATCGGAGCCAGCGCTCCAAGAACCGCAAGCACCGCATCCAGGAGATTGAGCTTCGAGTGCGACCACTTCTTGCGGGTGGGGTAGAGCAGATAGATGAGCACGAGCCCGAAGGAGAGGTGGATTGACCTCTGAATCATGGCATCGAGTACGCCAAAAATAGCCGTATAGAGCTGAAACGCGGAAAACGATATGGCGATGGCCGCGACCACTTTTGCGAAGAAGCCCGTGTAGGTGCGGAAATTCGACTCCTTGTCGAATTTTTTGAGCACTTCCTGGGCATCAGCTGCCGCGTTTTCCTGCTGATTTTTCTGAACTTCACTCATTTCGGAGAATTCCTCCCATTGCGAAATATTAACATTCTCCCTGCTGAGAGTTTGATCGCCGACTCCATTGGTACCCACGTTGTGAAGGGTAGAAGCGTACCGCCGACAATCACGCCATGATCTGGAACGATCGATACGCGAATTGGAATGATAGAAAAAGTCCGGTGTAAAATGACGACAAACCTTCCATTCTCTTCCGAAAAACCTTCGCCGCCATCGGAGGGCATGCCCACACCATACGTGTCGTACTTGACCTTCGTCAGTTCCAGGGTCTTGCCATGCACCTCAAAATATTCATCGACCGGTGTCTTGTGCACCGAGTGGATGTAATGGTGAATAAATTGCCCATCGTAGAGGGGAAGTCGAACAATCGTCGTTCCCTTACTGTCTTGGATGATGAGCGCTGGTACGATCTTAACATTCAAAACGAGCACGAGGATTGCCGCGATCGCGACCAGTCCTGCGATGATCGCTGCCCAGCCTGATATCCTCGTATGTTTCATGGGTTTACATTAATAAGCGGCGCAGAACGCAGTGTCCCGCGCCGCTTGATTGTAGAAAATTATCCTAGAGAATTATTTCAGGATTCCCTTATCCTTGTAGAATTTCTCGGCACCTGGGTGCAGAGGAATCGACATACCCTCGAGCGCGGTCGCAAGCTTCACGTTCGCTCCTTGCGCGTGGGCCGCGATCAATCTGTCGGTGTTTTTGAACATGGTGTCGAGAAGCTCATACACGAGGTTCGCGGGGAGCTTGCTCGAACAGGCGAGCATCGACTTTACGGCTACAGTGCTCACCTCCTTCGTCTGGCCCTGATAGGTGTTCGCAGGGGCGACCTGAACGGCATAGAACGGATACTGTGCCATGAGCTTTGCGGCGACCTGGCCATCGATGGGTACAAGCACCATCTTTCTCGAAACAGAAAGATCCTGCACAGCCGCGGTCGGGATACCGGCGGTGTTGAACGCCGCGTCGATGTTCCCGTCTTTCATGTTGCTGGCCGATTCTCCGAAGGAGAGATACTGAACCTTAATATCGTTGTAGGTCAGTCCCGCTGCCTCGAGAATCTGGCGGGCATTCGCCTCGGTGCCTGATCCGGCGGCGCCCACGGAAACTCTTTTGCCCTTGAGGTCAGCGATTGTCTTGATACCGCTGGACTCGAGCGCGACGAGCTGGATCGTCTCGTTGTAGAGACAGGCCATGCCGCGAAGATCCTTATAGGCCTGACCCTTAAGGAGCTCGGTGCCGTTGTAGGAGTAGCTGGCCACGTCGTTCTGGGTGAAGATGACATCGACATTGCCGCCTTTGAGCAGGTTGATGTTGGCGATAGATGCACCAGTGGACTGGGCAGTGGCGTTCATTTTGGGAATATTCTTGTTCCAAATATCCGCGAGCGCGCCGCCGAGCGGGAAGTAAGTCCCCGCCGTACCACCGGTTGCGATGGTAATGAATTGCTGCTGAGCGAATACGCTTGTGGCGAGCAGCAGACAGAACACTACCGCGAAAATCTTCTTCATGCTTATACCTCCTGTTTAGTATTTGCTGCATGAAACGATAGTATAGACCTCATCATTATACACCGGATCGTAGTGAAACGCAATGTAAAAAAAGCCCCCGGAGAAGGAGGCTTAATCCGGGGGCACTGAGTAGAAGAATGTGCCTAGTGAACATGAGCATCTATCGAGTGTCCCAAACATAGCATTTTACGCATAGAAGGTCAATACAATCGATAAAAATAAATCGAAAAAATGCGGCGACATAAAGTGCACTGCATACCTCGGCACTCGGCGTGAGTTGTGCTCGTTGACAGATCGAGTGGAGCTGTGATTTACTTACTTTGTGAAAAAAAATAGCCGAACTGTGTCCGGCGTGAGGAGAATACCTTGAAAGAAGCGATAACGCTCGGAGTCGTGTGCCTCGCTCGAACGACATTCGATTTTGGTGCCGCGAAGGAGCTGTGGGCTGGAATACGCCGCGATCTCGGCGCGCTCGAGAAT
>CAYXOW010000063.1:8358-13040 GCA_964466815.1 uncultured Treponema sp. | reverse complement strand
CACTCACAGCGGTGGTAGGCTCCTCGCTCAACGCGCCGAGCCTGTTTGCATCGGGTGATGCGCCGTAGGACATCTCCAACACCATATCTTCGAAGGAATCGAGCTTCGAGAGCGCCTGCACGAGCCCCTGCTCGATCCGCTCCTGCTCCTGCTTCAGCTCTTCCGCCTTCGACTCGAGCTCAGCGACACGCCGTTCCGCCGTGAGGGCTCGCTCTCTGTAGTGCGCAATCTCATCATCAGCAGCCTGAGCTTTGCGTTCCATCGCCGCGGCGCGCTCTTCGGCTTCAGCGGCTTTGAGCGCCGCCTGCGCGGCGTTCTCTTCGGCTTCCTTCGCTCGAGTCACGTAGCTCTCGATACGAGCTGAATTCTCGCTCACCGCGCGGTTCTGTGCGGCGTTTTGACGCTCGAGCTCAGCGATTTGACTCTTGAGCAGATCCTCAGTTTTTTTCGCGTCGGCGAGCTGTCGCTCGAGGTCGGCGTTCTCCTGTCTCAGCTTCGTGATGAGGACAACAGCTTTCTCGACACGCGCTTCCAGCGCTCGGATCTGCTCAAGGTTCAGCATATGTTACCCCTAAAGGGCCGCTTTGGCCTTTTCGACGATCGCGTCGAAGGCTACGGCATCGCGCACTGCGATATCCGCGAGCATCTTGCGATCGATCTGGACGTTTGCCTTCGAGAGACCTTCGATGAAGCGGCTATAGCTGATATCTCTCATGCGGCACGCCGCGTTGATGCGCGCGATCCAGAGCCTTCTGAAGACTCCCTTTTTATCGCGCCGGTCCTTGTACGCGTCGGAGAGGGCTTTCGCCACCGCGTCCTTCGCGACCTTGTAGTTTGAATGCCTCCGGCCCCAATAGCCCTTGGCAAACTTGAGAATTTTCTTGCGATGATCTTTTCTTCTGGTTCCGTCTACTGCTCTCGACATAGCCTTATTCCTCCAAGCTCACTCAACCGTAGGGAAGAAGTTTCTTCGTGATCTGATACACGGGACCCACATCGAGGAATCCGGCTTTTCTCAGATTTCTTTTGCGCTTCGTCGTTTTCTTTGTGAGAATATGCCGAAGGTTCATCTTCTTGTATTTTACCTTGCCGCTCGCAGTGAGGGTAAAACGCTTCGCAGCGGCTTTTTTAGTTTTCATCTTGGGCATGATCCACCATCCTTCCTGTGCATCAATGTTCTGATCCCGGCGCGACCGTCGCCGCATCGCTCTCCGGCTGTTTCTTTACTGCGCCAGCTTTTGGCTGAAGCACCATCGACATGAATCGACCTTCCATGGAAGGCGGGCGTTCGAGGACAAAAGAACCTTCCAGTTTCGCGAGAATTTTCCGCAGAATCTCCTCGCCGATCTCGGTGTGCGCGAGTTCGCGGCCACGGAATCGGATGGTAACCTTGACCTTGTTGCCATCTTCTAGAAATTCGCGAACATGATTCGACTTGAAATCGAGATCGTGTTCCGCAATCTTGGGTTGCATGCGAATTTCTTTGAGCTCCGTCACCTTCGCTCGCTTTTTTGCATCTTTAACTTTCTTCTCTTGCTCGAACTTGAACTTACCATAGTTGAGCAACCTGCACACGGGCGGAACGGACTGAGGCGCGACTTCCACAAGGTCGAGCCCTGCTTCCCTCGCGATCCGCATAGCCTCGAGGGTCGAAACGATCCCTCGCTGCTCGCCCTTTTCGTCGATAAGACGCACTTCACGCACACGGATCTGCTCGTTGATCCGCAAATCTTTCTCTGCCAACTGGCCTCCTCTGCCGTGGGTCCGCTTTTCCGAACGGGGTGTAGAAAAGCTCCCCTGCCCCTTCTGTCGTCTCGACAGCTCAAAGGCGCGGCGTATATTAACATACTCATTCTTACAGGTAAAGCCCCGTAAGAATGTCATTTACACATGCCGAATCGTGCTCGCGCCCGGAAAACTCCGCGATGCGCGCGCGACGGTAGGCGCGGCGCACTGATGCGCGGCGCCCTTGGACTCAAGCGTGGTTCGCCGAGCCTAAGACCTCGATGTTCTTGTGCATATAGAGTTTCTTGAGCTCATCGCGGGCAGGACCAAGGTATTTGCGCGGATCGAACTCTTCTGGATGTTCCGTGAGTACCTTTCGGATCATCGCGGTCATTGCGAGACGACCGTCCGAATCGATATTGATCTTGCACACCGCGCTACGCGCCGCTTTCCTGAGCTGCGACTCGGGGATCCCCACGGAGTCGGGTAGCTTGCCGCCGTACTGCTCGATGATCTTGACATATTCGACAGGAACGGATGAAGAGCCGTGCAGCACAATGGGGAATCCGGGGATGCGCTTCTCTATCTCTTCGAGGATATCGAAACGGAGCGGAGGCGGAATGAGGACACCATCGGCGTTGCGCGTGCACTGCTCAGGTTTGAATTTGGCGCGGCCGTGGCTCGTGCCGATGGAGATGGCGAGACTGTCGACACCGGTTTTCTTCACGAAATCCTCAACCTCTTCGGGTCTGGTGTAGTGGCTCATCTCGGCGGAGACTTCATCTTCGATGCCCGCGAGGACTCCGAGCTCGCCCTCTACGGTCACATAATCCTTCTGAGAATGCGCGAATTCGACGACTTTCTTGGTGAGTGCAACATTCTCGTCGTAGGAAAGATGCGAGCCGTCGATCATCACCGACGAGAATCCGTTCTCTATGCAGTCTTTGCACAGCTCGAAGCTGTCGCCGTGATCGAGGTGGAGCACGATTGGAATCGCGTAACCGAGTTCCTTCGAGTACTCGACGGCGCCTTTGGCCATATATCGAAGCAGGGTTGCGTTTGCATACTTTCGCGCGCCCGAAGAAACCTGCAGAATGACAGGGCTCTTTGTTTCCACACAGGCCTGAACGATTGCCTGAAGCTGCTCCATGTTATTGAAGTTGTACGCGGGGATAGCGTAGCCGCCTTCCATCGCCTTGCGGAAAATCTCGACACTATTGACAAGTCCAAGTTCTTTATAACTGACCATAGAATCCTCCGAATGCCTACAATTTATTTTTAGTAGGTTATTGTCGTTATAATGAGAATCATGCGATTATGCAACAGGCTGAGGGATTATAGTAAAAAAACAGAGCTGATGGATATGAAATTCAAACGAGGAACTCGCTTCGCGCTCATAGTTATGACTGTATTCGCAGCCATCGGCACGATACATGGCTGCGCGCGCAGTGACGCTCAACCACTGATTGACCAAGCTTTCGCGCTCATGTACCCAGAACTTTCCGCACGAATCCTTAAAGAATTTCACGCCTCTACTCAAGGGAAAATCGGTGCATCCAACGAAACCTACATTCCCTTGCCCAGCACTTCTCATCCAGCCAACATTGACCCGAAGACGCTGTACATCGCAAGCCCTGCGGTTGCAGCGTCGCTCACAGGATTCGTGCAACAGACAAGAGCGCGCGGCATAAGCCTACTCGCCGAAGAGCCGGGTTTTTCTGCAATAGTGTGGGATAGCGCATGGGCGTACCGACAACTCGGTTTCATTGCAGGGTTTCGCACAGCCACCCTTCGCACATCGAGCATGCCGGATGCTGCGGCAAGCATTCTCTTCTCGCGCGGTATCGGACGATCCGACGAGGAGCTTAAGGCTTTTAAAAGCGCTTTTATAGAGGGAGCGAACGCGGCGGGCACACAGGATCTCGGGTCAGCGAACAAAAATTTGCTCACGATCATGGATGTCGACTCTTTGGGCCTCCATGGCAATCGGCAAGAACAGACGCTTGCAGCCTGTTCGCAGATGCTTCAGAACGCGCCGGCTGTCGTCATCATCGCTGCGGGATCATTAGGCGCGTTTGAAAAGACTTTGAGTTATCGAGGCGTGATAATCGCCGATTTGCGGGGGCTTGGTCAAAATATTTCGAAAAAGAAGCTGTTCGCCGCGTTAGAAGAGAATGTCGCTGGACTCACAAAGGCTCTATCGCAGTTGGTGCGCTCGCTCAATACTTCCGTGTCTACCGCGAACACTACTCGGGTAAAGCCGAACCTCTACCTCTCGAGCGAAGCGCGCCGCGACATAAAGAGCAGCGACATAAAGAACACGACACACTGAACCGTTGATACTCCGAAGGACGCTAGCGAAAATCGACATAGCACCGCGCACTTCGCAAGACTTTGCAAGGTTTGCAGCCGACAGGCTATTGTCACAGCTTATAGTCTCCCCATGAATCGATAGGCAACATATCCGATTATCTCGCGCAGAATGCGCGTCGTACGCGTGAGCGCCCATGCATCGGGAAAAAGATCGTTGGGCATCTCGAGGGGTTGCGCAAGACTATCGACCGCTACAGGGTCGAAATCGATGCCCTGTTTTCGAAAAATAGCCGCAGCGCGCCGCATGTGCCACGCTGATGTGACGAGGGCGATTTTTGGTGTTTTGCCGGCTCTACCTGGCGTACCATCGTGTACGATCAATGCTTTGGTGTACACTGCGTTCTCGTACGTATTCCTAGATTTGTCTTCGATCTGAATCACCGATGCGGGTACGCCCATGAACTCCAGAAATTCAGCTGAGTACGGCGCTTCTTTGGCAAGTGGATAGCTCATAGATCCGCTGCCGCTGCTCACGATGATGCGTGGGGCTGCCTTTTGGCGGTACAGTTCGGCAGCCGCCACCACACGCTCGAAGCTATCGTTGCCCTCGATCGCACCAGGTTTGGACGTCACGGGGTCGAGGC
>CAYXOW010000063.1:5680-8291 GCA_964466815.1 uncultured Treponema sp. | reverse complement strand
TACTCCCAGAGCCGCGCGAGTCCTGTCGCGACAAAAGGCTCCGAAAAAAGCGCGAGGCAGCCCAGGGCAACAAGAGCCACGACCTTTGCCACGCGCTGCCACACAGTTTTCGCCTTCAGCGCGATGAGGGCGATCAATACCAGCGTGAGTCCAATAAAGAGCGGCGAAGCTAAAATGGGCCTTAGGATCTTTGAAATGTAAAATACAACAGTACTCATTTTTCGCGACTCCAAAGGCGAAATGAAAAATCGAGGCTTTTAAATCGTAATATCTGCACCTGTCCAGGCATAAAAAGCTCGCGTACCGAAACGATTTTTTATTCGAGCATAGTTGTCGACTCCTGTACAGTGGCAACATCCGAGGAGTTCGATCCGCTCATCCAGAAGCTTTTGCGTCACATGTTCCGCGAGTTCATCGCTCGCATTGCTCAAGTGAAAGCCGCCGAGGACCAAGCAATACCCTGGGCTTGAGACGTTTTGAGTGGCCGTAGCTCGCTTGAAAGGTGCATCCGATGTCGACTTCTGAGAGACTATGCGGCGCGAAGATTCGAGAATATTCGTGATGCCCCGATGTGAACAGCCGCTGATCACCGCAAGGCCATGCTCCGTTTCGATCGCCAGATACTGCTCATCGTCAAAGGTATCTTGAGAGCGTGCTCCGTCCGATCCTTGCGGGCACACGAAAAGATTCTCAAAGTGAGTGTCCCACGCATTCATCAAAGGGATATCCGTTACGATATGAACACCAGGAATGATCTCTGCCTCAGCATCTAGCTGCACCACTCGACCGTCATAGAGCGCTGGGTTATATGCCACGCCGATGAATCCGCCATCCTTGTTGTACTTTTCATTGAAGAGACCACGTTTAGCGTAAATAGTCGCCTTGGAATTGACGTGGCAGAAATACTCGAGCCCCCCAGCGTGATCGTAGTGCCCATGACTCAACACAAGCGTGTCGACGCTGGCTATATCGATGCCAAGGATCTCCGCATTGCGAAGAAACCGATCGCTCTGCCCCGTATCGAAGAGAATTCGATGCCCCTCATGCTCAATGTATATTGAAAGCCCATGCTCAGCACTGAGCTTCCCATAGACACAGTTCTCCACGAGTGTCACAAGTCGCATTTAAGCCCCCTCAAAACACCGACGATTTTTTTAGAGTAGCGTTAAGAAGATGCGATGCCAAGTACACTGTTGAGATTATTGGCAATAAGATCGCGCAGAACGAGCGTGTCCATGGTTAGGAGTGAGGCCACATACGCGTAGGTTCTCTCAATATCGAGGGGACACGAGGGAGATCCTCGATGGGGTATCGGGTTCATATACGGCGAATCGGTTTCGAGTAAGAGACGATCGTGAGGGATCAACCTCAGCGCGGAACGAATACTATCCGATTTTCTATAGGTGATATTTCCCGCGAAAGAAATGTAGCAGCCGATTCGAATAAATGCCTCGGCCTCTGAAAGCCCATAACCAAAACAATGAATCACCACAGGAATCTGCTCTGCAATAGGCGTCACGATACGCAATGTATCAGCAAATGCCTCGCGCGAGTGCACAATGAGGGGAATACCTAGGTCGCTCGCACGTTCTGCCTGGGCAGCGAAAAGCGATGCCTGTTCGGAGGGAGAACCATCCATATGGAAATAATCGAGGCCGCATTCGCCGACAGCATCGACTCCTGATGCGAGATCTCGCTCGAAAGCTTCGAGGGCTTCACAGGGTTCAGACAGCGCTTCTCTGCTAGGCCATATCCCTGCTGCCCATTTGATGGGAACTTTAGAGACCGGCAGGCGCCCCGCGTGCGCCGCCTCCAAAACTGTCGTTTTGCGTCGCGCGAGGTCGCCGCCATCTACGCCTATATCGAGGATGTGCGCGGGGCGCTCCAATTCTGCGGAATCCACCGCTTCGGTATACCGTGTGAGCACCTCAGTCAGCGTGTTTTGTCCGAGCCGCGCAGCGACCATCTCGAGGTGCGCATGGCTATCGGTATACACCGATCCGCCATGCTGGAGCGCTGCGCCGCCAAATTCGCTCATGCTGCGCGCTCAGCCGTGATTTCAAGACCATTTTCCGCGTATGCCACGTGCACTGTATCGCCGTCGAGGACTTCTCCAGCCAAAAGCTTTCGTGCGATTGGATTCTCGAGAAGCGTCTGGATCGCTCTCTTCAGAGGTCTCGCGCCAAACTGCTCGTCGAAGCCTTCCTTTGCGATAAACGCTATGGCTGCATCGTCTACACGGAGGGCGATATTCCGCTGCGCAAGCCTGGCCGAAAGCTCTCCGATTCTTAAATCAGCGATTTTGCGTATCATTTCGGCACTCAGTCTTTCGAAGGTCACGATTTCGTCGATACGGTTTAAGAATTCTGGTTTGAAATATTCCTTCAGGAGAGCGTCGATGCGCGCGCGAATCTCATCTCCGCGTTTGAGGGTAAGAATGAGCTCCGAGCCGATGTTGCTCGTCATGATGATTATCGTGTTGCGGAAATCTACGACTCTCCCCTGCCCATCGGTCAATCTGCCATCGTCGAGCATCTGAAGAAGCACGTTGAATACTTCGGGGTGGGCCTTTTCAACCTCATCGAAGAGCGTCGTGTAGGGAAAGAGTGTA
>CAYXOW010000063.1:0-5566 GCA_964466815.1 uncultured Treponema sp. | reverse complement strand
GGGTGAGCGCGCGCTCGTCGTTGAAGAGAAATTCCGCGAGAGCTTTGGCAAGTTCCGTTTTGCCCACGCCGGTCGGCCCTAGAAACAAGAAGGAACCCAAGGGGCGTCGAGGGTCGGAAAGCCCCGCTCGGTTGCGGCGAATAGCGTCCGCCACTGCGCGCAGCGCGCTCTCCTGCCCCACAACTCGTTTTGCAAGCTGATTCTCAAGCTCGACATACTTCTGCATCTCGCTCGAAAGCATCTTCGACACGGGGATTCCTGTCCAGAGCGATACCACGCGCGCGATATCCTCGTCGGAAACCTCTTCGCGCAGAAGCTGGGGTGCACCCTTTGCGTTCTGAGCTGCCTGGGCCTTCTTCGTGGCCTCATCGAGTTTCGATTGAGCTTCCACAAGTTTGCCGTACTTTATCTCGGAGGCCTTGGCGAGCTGACCGTCGCGGACAAGTTGATCGACTTGGGCTTTGTACTCTTCAATATGCTGTTTTAACGTGCGGATCTCTTCTATGGCGCTTTTTTCCTTCTGCCAACGGGCAACCATCGCGTCGCGCTGCTCGGAGAGATCGGCGATCTCCTTTTCGAGTTTCTCGCGCCGATCGATCGAGGCAGGGTCGGTTTCTTTCTTCAGCGCATCGGCCTCCATTTTGAGCTGGATGAGCTTTCGCTGAATCTGGTCGAGTTCGGTTGGCTGGCTCTCGATCTCCATCTTGAGGCGAGATGCCGCTTCATCGACGAGATCTATCGCCTTGTCGGGAAGGAAACGCGATGTGATGTAGCGGTCGGAGAGCACTGCGGCAGCAATGAGCGCATCGTCTCGAATACGTACTCCATGATGGACTTCATAGCGGTCCTTGAGCCCGCGTAGAATCGCAATAGTATCCTCGACACTCGGTGGCGCGCAGAATACAGGTTGGAAGCGGCGCTCGAGAGCTGCATCTTTCTCGATATGCTTGCGATATTCGTCGAGCGTCGTCGCTCCGATCGCACGCAGCTCGCCGCGCGCGAGTGCAGGTTTAAGGAGGTTGGAAGCGTCCATCGAGCCTTCGGCTGCACCCGCGCCCACAAGCGTGTGAAGCTCGTCGATGAAGAGGATGATTCGTCCCTCGGCCTTCTCGATTTCGGTGATGACTGCTTTAAGCCGTTCCTCGAATTCTCCACGAAATTTGCTACCCGCGACAAGTGCGCCGAGATCGAGCGCGAGAAGTTTCTTTTCTTTAAGACTGTCGGGGACATCACCCGAAACGATGCGCTGGGCGAGGCCTTCGACATTGCGGTCTTGCCGACACCAGGTTCGCCGATAAGCACAGGGTTATTTTTCGTACGCCGAGAAAGCACTTGCATGACTCTGCGTATCTCTTCGTCGCGCCCTATTACGGGGTCCAGTTTTGAATTTTTCGCGAGGGCCGTGAGATCTCGTGTGTATTTTTCGAGAACCTGATATTTCTCTTCCGCATTCTCATCGGAGGCAGACTGCGAACCGCGTATCGATTTGAGCACCGAGAGGATGCCTTCGCGGGTGATTCCTATCGATTTGAGGAGCGATGCGACGCGCGACTCCACAACAGTAAGCGCCATAAAGAGGTGTTCGCTCGCGACGAACTCATCTTTCATGGCCTTCGACTCGGCGTCGGCTTTCGCGATGATCTTTTGCATCGCCGGCGAAAAGTATGTCTGAGTCGCTTCCCCGTAGGCTTTGGGAAGATTTCTCATGAGATCGGAAACACCCCGATCAAGTCGGGCGCGGTCGATCCCCAGCTGCTCAAGGATCGAGGGCACGAGTCCGCCTTCCTGTTCAAGGAGCGCTGTCAAAAGGTGCTCCGGTTCGACGGCGCTGTGATCATTCTTCTGCGCTACGGAAGCAGCATCGCGCAGTGCTTCCTGGGCTTTCAGCGTGAATTCTTCATAGTTCATAGGATGAATTTCCTTTGGAATTAAAAGTATGTTCGATTTAAAGTATACAAAATCAGACATCTTGGCGGCAAATTGTTCGAGTCTCTGTGGCGCTTCCCTGAAGGTGAGCTTTCGAGTACATTCTTTCTATGAACAGCGATCATGACCCACGTGAAGAAAGTACATCGATTAAACGCATTCCTGAAGGATTTCGCGCAATTGTGATGTATGGATTGAGTAAAAAGGAAGCTCTCGAGGTTATGAAGGCGGTCAAAGCGCTGCCTGAGATGGGAGATACGGCTTTCGCAATGACCACCGATACGAATATAGAGTGGCCGCTCGGTCAACTCGTCTTCGAGCTCAGCGAAGAACACAAGATGATGAAAGGTTGGCAACCGAAGAGTTCTGATCAATCTCGACAATAGCGATGTCGTGAGGCCGACTATTCTTCCTCAAAATCAGGAATTCTCTCTTTGAGAGCGCGAATGAAGTCCTCGCCGGTGATGCCCTGTTTCAGGGCAATGAAGACGACATTATCCCTTCCGGAAATCGTGCCGATGACTTCATCGAATCCCATATTATCGATTGCGAGGGCCACTGAATCCGAGTGACCGGAAAAAGTCCGCACTACGACGAGGCTCTGATTCCAGTCGACTGAGACATATCCGCGTAGGAAATCCTGAATATAATGTCGTTCAGATTCTCTGCGCTCTTCCTCCGTAGGAATTGAATAATAATAGCCAGAACGCCCATCTGAAAGTTTTCCGACCTTGAGAAACTTGAGATCCCGCGACAGCGTCGCCTGCGTCACCGAATATCCGTGATCTTCGAGAAATTGAAGAAGCTTTTCCTGCGAATCTACTCTATTTTCCTTGATAATAGCCTTAATTGTTTTTAGCCGCTCGGCTCGTTCTTTCATAATTTCTCCATACACCGTCACCGATTATGTAGGCGATTCACCGAGGAAACGCGCATTTTCCTTCCACACACATTGCTCAGCGAAAACCAACTCATTGACGGCAAGCGCATATTATTGCATTAAAATTCAAAATTGGCAAGAAAAAGCGGTTATTGTCATTGTGCAGTGAAAAATCTATAGTGGGTACCGATGAATGACAATGATTTTTCAAGTGGAACAGCGGGCGGCTTGCCCTACCGCGCGACATCCTTCTGGCTTTCGCTCGCAGGCGAGGGCGTCGAAAGTTGCGCGAGAGATGAGCGTGGCGTGCCTACGAACCCACTTTTAGCGCAGGTTCTGCCCTCGCTCGCCGAAGCGCACATCGCCCCCTGCGAACTCAGCGATCCGCTCGGCGAGGCCTCGCACACAATCGGCGATCGAGCCGTACGCCAATACCGCTCACGAGTTCTTGTGCGCGCGACCGGCGAGTGCTTTCTCTTTTGTCGCCACTGCTATCGCCGCGCGCTTTTGCCTACCGAGCGCGCGTTCATCTCAGATGAAGCGATGCGCAATCTCGCCGAGATTTTGCACGCGCACAAAGAAATTCGCGAAGTGCTCATCTCGGGGGGAGACCCGCTCACAGCAAGCGATGAACAGCTGCGGCGTCTCATTGGAGTTGTGCGCGCTGTTCCACGGCGGATTCTCATCCGCCTCTGCACGCGCGCTCCCGTGGTGCAGCCCCAGCGAGTCACTGAGAAGCTTGTCGAACTGCTCGCCGCGTCGCGCCCTCTGCACCTCATCCTTCAAATCAATCACCCGAGAGAGTTGAGCGAAATACTGCTCGCAAAAGCTGAAGAGCTCGCGAAAGTCGGAATTCCCCTCCACAGCCAGAGCGTACTTCTGAGAGGTATCAACGACGATGTATCGACACTCGTAGAACTCTTTTCATCGCTGAGCATCAATGGCATTCAGCCGTACTATCTCTTCCAGGGGGATCTCGCGCAAGGCACGTCGCATTTCCGAGTTCCCCTCTCGCGGGGGCTTGATCTCTACACCGCTTTGCGGAAGGAGCTCTCTGGTCTCGAAATGCCGCGCTATGCGGTGGACACTCCAGGCGGCGGCGGAAAAGTGTATTTGCCGGAGGGCATTGTCGAGCGACGTGGCGATCTGTGGATTCTTAAAGCGCCCGACGGCTCGCTGCACGAGTACCCCGAGGAATCATAACCGAGAGGATTTCGAGCTTCTGTTGATGAAAGCGGGTGAACAGCACTTGTTCCGGGCGTTCTCGTAGAAAATCGCTCTCAAAGGTAGACATCATCCAACATTCTGAGCTGCTCGAGCCCGACGCTTCCCCCAGAGATCACAAAGCATACTTTATCTTCGGGCTTTACCGCGATAAGGCCCTGCAAAACCGCCCCGATGCCGATACACGCCGACGGCTCGGCGAGAAGTTTACCCTCGGCGAGGAGGAGCTTCATGCCCCTGAGCAGAAACTCATCCTCCACCGCGGCGAAGCCGTCGGTATTGGCTGCCACGTAAGGAAAGCAGATTGCGCCAGGGGTCTGAGCCACGAGGGCATCGGCGATCGACTTCTTTTGCTCGACGGTGATGAGTTTGCCCGCTGCGAGGCTCGCGCTGTATCGTGGAAGCGCGGCAGGTTCGGCACCGTAGACTCGCGTTCGAGGCGAAACCGCTTTGATCGCAGCGGAGACACCGCCGAGGAGCCCTCCTCCGCTCACGGGAACGACGATCATATCGAGATCGGAACACTGCTCCACCACTTCGAGACCGATTGTCCCCTGACCAGCCATAATGTCTTCGTCGTTGAAGGGTGGCACCATGGTCGCGCCTTGCTCGGCGCATATCTCATCGGCGATCCGGAAACGCTCGGAAGTTTCGCACTGTACGATTTCGGCACCGAGCGCTCGTATCGCCTCTACTTTTACCGGTGGAGATGTTCTGGGCATCACGATGGTGGCCTTCGCCCCCAGAAGTTTGGCGGCGTAGGCAATGCCGCGCCCATGGTTTCCGGAGGAGGCGGCCACGATGCCGCGCGCGAGCTGCTCAGCCGTCAAGGTGAGCGCTTTGTTCATTGCGCCGCGCAATTTAAAGGCTCCCGTGATCTGCATGCACTCGGCCTTTGCGTAGACTTGGCAGCCGAGGTAGGAATCCAGGTTTTGCAGGTGCAATAAGGGTGTCCTTACAATGTAGGGCGCAATGCGCTCGCGCGCGGCGCGGATGGTGTCGATGTTCAAGGCCATAGTGGTTTCTCCTTCAGGGCGATGAGGGTTCGACGGCGAGCAATACGGCGCTCACTCCCACTCGATCGTGGCGGGCGGCTTCGACGACACATCGTACACTACGCGCCCAATCTGAGGAACGCGGTTTGTAATCGCGGCGGAAATCTCGAAAAGATCTTTCGTGTCGAATGCGAAGGGCTGGGCTGTCATTCCATCCTCGCTCTGGATAGCGCGCAGTGCGAGTACATACTTGTAGGCGCGCTCATCGCCTGTGACACCAACCGAGCGCACCGGCAGAAGCACACAGAATGCCTGCCAAATACGGTCGTAGAGCTTTCGAGAGCGCAGCTCCTCGATAAAAATGCTGTCCGCTTCGCGCAGGATGTCGCACTTCTCCCTCGTGACGTCGCCGAGGATGCGCACACCGAGCCCTGGGCCCGGGAAGGGGTGCCGCCCGACGATCGCTTCTGGGAGACCGAGTACGCGACCGAGGGCGCGGACTTCGTCCTTGTAGAGTCTGTCGAGAGGCTCAATCACCCTC
>CAYXOW010000062.1:12979-13262 GCA_964466815.1 uncultured Treponema sp. | reverse complement strand
GTTACGGCGACCATGTTGCCCTCTTTGTCCATAACGGAGAAGTGCGTGGTCGAACCGGATTCATACTTGTACGGATCGCCCGGAGGAGGATTGTTCATCGATGCGTTCATATCGATGCGCGCAGCCTGGGTTTTCGCGTAGTCCTTGCTGGTGAGCCCGTCGAGCGGCACTTTCACGAAGTCCGTATCGCCCATGTATTTAGAGCGGTCGGCGAAGGTCAACTTGAGTATCTCGGACCAGAGATGCGCAGCCTGCGGAGTTTCAAATCCGATTTTCTTCACAT
>CAYXOW010000062.1:0-12938 GCA_964466815.1 uncultured Treponema sp. | reverse complement strand
ATCTCGATGAGGTGCGTGCCGCCGGAGGAGGCAGGAGGCACTGAGTACACCTTGTAGCCGCGGTAATCCCCTTCAACCGGCTTGCGGATCTTGATCTGGTAGTTCGCAAGATCGTCCAAGGTCATGATACCACCGCGCTTCTGCACTTCGTTGACGATCGCTTGCGCAATTTCGCCTTTGTAGATTGCGTCGGAGCCTTCTTTCACGATCTTCGCGAGGGTTCTGGCATAGTCGGGATTGTAGATGACATCGCCGGTCTCGTAGGGAAGGCCGTCTTTGAGGTAAATCTGCGCACCGTTCTCATATTTTACGAGCTTGCCGAAGTTATCCTTAATGATCGATTCGAGGTTGACGGTGACAGGGATGCCCTGGAGCGCCCACTGGATCGCAGGCTGGATCACATCGGCGCGGGTGAGCTTGCCTGAGCCATAGTGCTCAAACGCGTACAGAAGTCGCGTCGCCGGGAACGCCGACCGCGAGCCCTCCTTCAATGGTCGAATTCGGCACGACTTTGCCGTCGGCGCCGAGATACATCGTGGGAGTCGCCTTGCTTGGCGCCATCTCACGGAAATCGATGACGACCGGCTCGGCCATATTTTTCATCTTAATAATCATAAAGCCGCCGCCGCCAACGCCGTTGGCGTTGGGCTCGAGCACGCCGAGCGCGAAGCCCGTCGCAACCGCCGCGTCGACCGCGTTGCCGCCCTTCTTTAGAATATCGATACCGACCTGCGAAGCTTCGGGCTTCGCGGCGGCGACCACGCCGTTCGCACCGACGGCAGCACGGCCGTACAGATTGACCGGTAACTGCGCCGATACCGCGCCGATAAGCGCCGCAGCCAGCACAAGCGCAAGTGTGAGCTTTTTCATGAGCACCTCCGTTTAGTTTCTTTTTGAAAAATATAATGAGCTTTCATTTTCCTATACTTTTCATGGGCTGTCAATGTTTATAATTTTAATACAGATTGTTGATCGCAAATTCACACCCCCCGATGAGCAGATATCATCGTGAACCGCTCAGCGCATCTCGATCTGCACCTCTGATGGAATACCGAGATTCGTCGCTTGGCAGAAACCTACCGCAAATTTTTGAAGGCCTTCTTCAATAGCTTTACGCACTTCGGCAGTCTGCAGCGTTGCCCTTGCCCTCGCAAGTAGATCGTCCGAAAGCTCGGACTGCATGCGCGCCGCTTCTTCCTTGAGGCGAAAAACCATGTTGGTAATAATATTCGAATTTTCTGTATAAATTTCGATTGTATCGGTATGTACCGCAGGCAAAAGGCAATCGGGTGCGGGGGTTGTGAGTTTGAGGGTACGAGACCTTGCGTTCCAGGAAATCGACCACTCGGAGTGATTTGCAGCGGGGACCACATAGGTCACTTCGGCGATCGCCGAAAGCCGAATTTTAGCCTTAATATTGAAAATGGCGAGCAATTTCGCCGTGAACTCCTTGGAGGCCTCGTAGCGCTGCTGCGTCGTCGCCGCTACAAGCATCGACTGCGGGGCGAGTTTCTCGAGATAGATCGAAAAGCGCTGTTGAACGGAAGGCCGCGATATCGCCAGCACTTGAACCGTCACAATCGCAGCGACCGCGAGCACAAGCATGAGAATAAAGAGAACCACCACAGAAGCGGAGAGCTTTGGATGATCCATGCCTTATTCCGCCCAGCGGTCTTCCCACTCACCGACAATCGCGCTCACTTCGCCTGCGTATACCGCCAGAACCCTCTCTGGAGGCGCCTTTTCTTTCGAGAGCGCGTCAAATGCCTGGCGCGCGATCGTGATAATTGACTTTTGCGCCTCATCGCGCGATTGCACAAAGGCTTCCTGGTTTGGGAGCGAACGAGCGCGTGGACGGCTCGCCCAGTCCGAGCGCGTTTTCCAATAGCTGTAGCCAGCCTCTTCCTTCGATTCATCCGCGAGGGGCTTCCATATCGAATAGAATCGACCACCCCAGAGTATTGCAGGCTTATAGAGTGAGACGCAGGGGTGCGGTGCTCCGGTGTACCAGACGATTGCTCCTCCCCGCAGATATTCTACCGCCATAGAAGCGGTAGTCACGCTCTTCGGATAGATCCCCGAATGCATGCAGATATTCTTCATGCCCCCAAAGAGGGCACCTGGCTTCGCGCCACCCTCGTGCGATCGCAGAATGCCGATGATCGACGCGAGCGCTGCTTCGGAAGAACTCTGCGCCGGAGCCGAAAGTCCACCGCCAGTGGCGAGCGCAGCTGCCCGCATGAGTCCCGCGAGCGACGATGAACGCCGCTGTTCGCCTTTGGTGAACAGGAGGTATTTGCGGTCCTCGACATGCTGTTTCCAAGAGTTGCGCGCGCCCTTGCGGCCGGGGTCGGACTCGTCCGAACAGGCGGCGCGCTCGTTGACGGGCGCGATTTCCTTGCGGGTCTGAGTGTCAAGGCGCTTGTAATCGTCCTCGATGCAGTAAGTGTTCGATATGGCATCCGCGACCATCGCCTTGCGCCAGGCCCAGCGATTCCCCGCCGTTTCGATGATGTAAGCCTCTTCGTGGTCGGCGGCTAAAAAGCTGTTGCTGTAGACGAGTTTGCCCTTGAAGGCACCATTTCCGCCCTGCGCGTGCTTCTCGACAAAGGATGTAATAAAATCGACAGCCTCTTTCGCTCCTGCACAGGCCGAAAGCGCGGCGCGGAGGATATCCATTCCGAGTACGCCGGATTCGTCAGCTTTAAAACGCGAAAACACTGCCTCGTTGCCGATCGAAAGTCCTTGGCTATTGATGCCCATTTCCCCTCCTGCCATCCACGACGGTTTCGAGAGGAGAAACGCATATCCTTTGTCTGAATATTCGACCGATTCGCGGATTTTAACGGTTTTTGGATCGCGCGGAGCACAGTACACCAGTGCCTGGGGCTCTTCGGGATGCCGATCTGAATTTTTGCCGAACACGATCGGTTTCCCCGAAGTATCATGCAGGATCAGAGTATCGCACATGGCTTGCACACCTCCTCGGGAAATTTATCCCGCTGCAAGTCGTCTCTCGTATGGTACATCACGCATGAATATTCACGCAAGCCAAAAAGTCTGCTATTCTGTAGGCAATAATGCGGCTCAAACTGAAATGGGCGAAGTCGACGCAACTGTCTCTCTTTTTTATCTGCTGTGTTCTACCTGTATTCGGACAATCATCCCCGCCCAAGAATCCTGAATCCATTGGCAGCGTCAAATTTACGTCTGCGGGAGTAGTCTCGAATGTGCTGCAGATCCTCCCTGGAGAGGATTTCCCGCCGCTCTTCAGCTCCTCCGATAGAGACATTTTCCGTCAAATACGCGATGGAGTGTACAACGGCGCGCCCTCGGAGGCTTTGGAATCCCAAGCGACATATCTCCTCAAAGAGGTGGATGCATTCCCCGGCGCGGAACCGGAAAAACTCCTTATACGCGCGAGAATTGATTACTACATCGGACGATCATGGAACGATCACAAGAACAAGAAAACGGCTATCCCATGGTACGAGCAGGCAATAGCCTCCGCTCAAGCGCTTATAAAACTAGAAGGTGAAACACCGCGCGCCCTCATTGCGTACGCGGAACCGCTCGGTGAACTCAGCATTCTGAAAGATGTCGCTTTTCTTGTGCTCAATGGGCCAAAAGTCGGACAGAGTGCGGCAAAAGTGCTCATGTCGGATCCCGACAATGTAAGAGCGCTCCTTCTTCAAGCGAGCGCGCTCGCGTACCCTCCCCCGATATGGGGCGGGAATTATAAAAAGGCTCTCGAGAGTTACGCGCACATTCTCAATAGTGCGCCATCCACCGGACTGCCTGCCGATGTTCTCTTCGATATCAGAGTTGGCATTGCAACTGCATATTTAAACTTGAAATACTCAGACAATGCCCGTTGGTGGCTGAATGCCGCGCGTGAACTCTATCCGAACAATCTGTATGCGAACGCCGAGTTGGAGAAACTTAAAAAATGATACAAGAAATTCTGCATCTCTATGGCATCATTGTCCTTATACTGAGCATCTTTTTTTTTCTCATAACGGCGACAAATGTCATCTGGCTCGAACACTCGCTGACCTCCGAAAGAAAGAGGACGGGCCCCTCGGTGGCGGTGTTGATCCCTGCGCGCAATGAAGCTCAGCGAATCGTTCCGTGCATTGAGTCACTGCTCAAACAAGACTACAGTTCTTACCAAATATATGTGATCGACGACAATTCGACCGACGGAACATGGGACATTCTTAAGAGCTACATGCTGCGATATCCAAGAAAGCTCAAAGCGTTCAAAGCCGAACCTCTTCCTGAAGGGTGGTACGGCAAACCCCACGCCCTGCAAGAGCTTTCGCGCCATGCCGATGAAGAATATCTGCTTTGTACCGATGCAGATACGATTCATAAGCCGGACTCGATCGGAAAAGCGGTGGCGCTTGCCGAAAAATATCATGCGGATCTCGTGACCGGCTATGTACATCATCTCATGCTGACATTCGCCGAAAGCTCGGTAGAGCCATCGATCTATATTCTCACTATGTTTGGGCTTCCTCTCTACGCGATACCTATCACGAAATCGCAGTCCTTAAGTCACGCGATAGGCCAATTCATGTTTTTCAGACGATCATTTTTTGAGAAAATAGGTGGATTCGAGGAGGTTCGCCACCAAGTGACGGAAGATGTCAAATTAGCCAGGGTCGTAAAAAAACATGGTGGAAAAATCGCATTTGTCGATTTAAAAGATACCGTCGAATGTCGAATGTACTCCAATTATCAAGAATCCATCCAAGGGATCGCTAAAAACGCATTCGATTACCTAGGAAAAAGTTGCATTATAGCATTGCTCGGAACCATCGCGCTGCCTTTTATCTTCTTTGTCCCGATTCTCGCCTGGGTATTGCCGTTCCCATGGCTCGCCCCGGCACTGCCTTATCTCAAAGCTTCGGCTATTGTCGGTTTTTATACATGGCTGCTCGAGACAATCGACCGGCGTCTGCCATGGTACACCCCCTTCATTTATCCGCTCATATTCATCAACACACTTTCAGCCCTTTGGCGAGGCTTCCGGATGGTCAATCGAGAAGGCGGCATTGAGTGGAAAGGTAGAAAGGTGAAATGAGGTATAAAAAGGGCGCCTCGCTGATCACAGATTCCGCTTTTACACGCATAACCAGGGATATTTTAGTGACCCTCATCGGCGCCATTGGATGGCCGCTCTGTCGCGCGCTGTACCGCATCGAGATACACCGCAGTACGCAGACTGATGGTCGGTCTTTGCCTAAGCGCGCCATACTCGTCAGCAATCATTGCATGCCGCTTGATCCTCTGTTTCACGGATTAGCGATTTTCCCGAAGCGTACGTTCTATACTCTTCTCGAAGAAACTTGCGAGGCTCCGGTGCTCGGCACCTTTGTGAGGACCTTAGGGGGAATCCCGCTTCCACGCAGCGAAAGTCGATTGAACGATATTGAGCGCGCGGTTGAGCACGCATTGCGCACGCAAGGCCTTGTGCATTTTTATCCTGAAGGCGAATGCTTTTTAGGTAATCAAAAAATCCTTCCGTTCAAGGCAGGTGGAGCGTATTTTGCAATAAAGTTCGGCGTGCCTGTGGTTCCGATCGTCACGGTGCTGCAGCGAGTACACGGCCCTCACTCGAACATGATCAAGGTGCACGTTCGCGTGCTTCCGCCCATGCGGCCAGCGTTGGACCATTTTTCACAACAAGCGCGTACGAATACGCACCAGCTCCTCGTCCATGCGATCCATTTTTCACGTCAAATTCACGACACGATGCAAGCAGAAATCGACCGCATGGGCGGCGATGCTTCGCTCTATATCGGCCCCATGCCGAGAATAAAGGGCGTGAACGACTGAGCCATTTCATCGTTCAAATCAGGGTCGAATTCGCAATCCGAGGCAGGTTCCCACCGCACGCTGATTGCCGGGGATGCCGTTATAAATCGGGACATTGCCTAGTACGACCTGGCCGTCATTCCCAAGCGTTATGGTGGTAGAACCGCATCCATCGATGACAAGTAAATAAAGTATTTTGCCGCTCATGTCGGTACCGAGCGCAGTTTGTGGGTGACGCTCTGGGTGAATGCCGACTGCGCTCCCATCCTCGAGCACGATGAAGAATCCGCCTACGCGCTCCTCTGGAGCGCTCACGCATAGCTCTCAATCGATGGATCGCTGAGATCGGCTCGAATCGCGGCAAATTCCAGCGCGGGACTGGCGATGCACCCGAAGAGAATCTGAATGCTTTTAACGTAGGAGCTCCAGACCGGCGTAATATTCTCGATCGTCGCAAAAGTCTGTCGTTCGATACCGCGCGCTTCTCTCAGATAAGGAACGCTTGCGCAAAACACGGCCAGAGCGGTAAGTGCGGAAAGTACAAGAAAGAACACTCCCCTACCAATGTGGCTCCTTATGCCACTACAGCTGAGATTGAGGTGATAGCTGCGGCGTCTGTGCGGATGCGTGCACCCGGCAATCGGAGTATGCTGAAGGAAACCCTCAGGCTCACCTATCCTTGCTCATATCACCGCACCTACAAGAACAGCTTCAACGATACAGCGAGAATATTCTTCCATCCACCGGGAACAAGGGCAGGGCGATTTGCACCTGTCTCGTCGACCGACCAGGTATAGGCTAGGCCGTAGCTTGCGCCGAGCTCAAGTGGAATCGCCACTCCAAATAGTTTCGGCGCGGTGAGCGGGCGCCATGCGACGTTGATGCTCCCGATGTGGTTGAAATCGTAAATGCCGTCGTGGAGAAAATTTTTATTGTAGGAGTAAAGCTGATTATAATCCATATATTTATTAACATCACCGTAAATTTCAGGTTTATTAGCCGTCCAATCTGCTTGGGGATTATCGCCATGCCGCACGAAGCTGTACTTGAGTCCCACTCTCCAACCTGGGGCCGGCGTCATGTCGAGTCTCAGGAGGAACTCGTCGGAGTTCGGCGGCAGATAGTAGCCTAGATTCTCGCCGTCCTGCGTGTAGGAAGTGTCGACGCGGAGCCTGTAGTCGGGGTACCACGTCGGGTAGTGCGAGTACACGAAGGGCTCGATCTTGGTGTACTGCGCTGTGAGCGTCGCAAAGGCGAACCCCGGCAGCGGGATCTTCGCGCCGCCCTGTAGCGCGAACATGTTGCGCGCCTTCGTGAAGAGCTGCGAAAGATTCGTGATTTCCATTTCGTCGGTGTAGAACGATCCGTAGAACTTGCCGATATTCGGCACAAGCACCTGCCCGTCCACCTGCACACCGAGATTGTCGATGTCCGCGAGCTGGTTTTGGTACATCACGGAGAAGAGCAGAGGAGAAAAGTAGCCAAGTTCGAAACGCTTCGCGCCAATCAGCGTGCTGGTCGCCGACACCGTGAGCCAGTCGGTCGGAAAGAGTTCCATGCGCTGTAGCCCGAGCATCTTCTGGTAAGAAAGTGTATTCGGATTCGTACTCTTTTCGTTTTCTCCCTTTTCCCAATTCGTCAACGAGCCCACGAGCCCCGACACCGCAAAGAACTTCGACGGACGGAATACCGTCTCGAGACCAACGAATGGCCGCGCTGTTCCCGACAAAGAGAAAGAACCCGAACCTATGCCCCAATCTCTCCGGAAACGCGAGAGCCGAACCATAATCGAGCTATTGTCGCTTTCTGCCGCAATATCCTCGCGGATATCGTAGCTCGCCGTCGGGTAGTCGAGCGTTCCATCGGAATTACGAGGATCTCCAAGCCAAATATGGATAGCGTCCCACTCTTTGGTGAACTCGTAAGGGAGATAAAGACTCGTTTCGATCTTATCGTAAGTAAACCCGGCTTCGCCTTTGAGCGAGAGCCACGATAGAGGATTGCCCTTTAAATACGGCACCCAGCGCGAATTGAGATGCCACATATCCTTGAGCGCACCTGCGCCGGGAACACCTGCAATGAGATCGTAGATTCCGCCAGTATCGAGTTTGGTCGTCGCCTCGATTCGAATGCCCACTTCAGCGGTACCAGCCGCATCTCTCCAGAGGGAGGTCTCGACACCATTTCCCGCCTTGAACTCTTGCGCGTACAGGCGGATCAAAGTCTGCTCCGTTGGCAAAAAAGCCTCCATGTGCCCCATCATCGTCGCAAGAAGCTCAGCGACCTGCTGACTCGTGTAAGGCTTCACCGAAGAGAGCCGCGTCACGACGCCGCGCAGCTCGGCAGTCTCGATGACCGAATACACGGGGTGCCCAAGCTCCACTGCGAGGTGTCCCTGCGCAAACAGCGGGGCCGGAGTACTCACACACAGCACGCACAGTACAACCAGCACAAGCGCCGCCCGGAGCGGCATTTTAGATAATTTTTTCATCATGCTTTCCTGAATATCATTCTATTGCGTTCGAATCCGTACTCGAGCCTCCCCTGATCGCAGAGCCACGAGAGATAGGAGCGGATGGTCGAACCCACAAGCACATGCTGATCAGGGTTGAGCGCAATACTATAGCGCGTACACACGCCTGCAACAATATCTTCGAGCGAAGCGCCTGCCGCAGAGCCGTCTACAAGCCCCTCGATGACTTCGGCGATCTCGAATATCTTGGCGCGGTTCAGGGCAACGAGAGGTTTTATATCGCGGACCGGCTCCGCGTGCGAGGCCACGAACCACTCTGCTTCGGCGCGCTCGAGCAACGAAAGCGTCTCGAGTTCCGCAGCTTGATTGTAGAAAAAGTACACACCGTATTTTTCGATGATGGGAGCGCCCGCGAGTGCATCCGCGATAAAAAATACCCTGTCGGGCGTCATCGCGCCGACCATCCCGAAATAGTGACCAGGAAGCGCTACGATACTGAGCGCATCTGCGCGTGCGGACCTGAGCTGAACTTGGGCCTGAAATGCGTCCTTCACATTGGGTGTAGAGCCTTGTGGCGCTGAGCTCTGTGGCGCAAAAATTCGAGGCGCACCGCGCTCATCGAACCCTAGAAAGCAGGGCGGTTCGAGAATATGCGTTGCCCGCGAAGGCGGTGCCATCAAAAATTTATTGCGAATCGCTTTTTGCGGATAACCGCCGGCCAAGAATGAAGGCTCAAGCATGGGATATTGGAGAAAGGCCGCCTCGATCTCCGTCGCGACGATCGCGCAGCCCGTGCGGCGTTGCACGAAGGCGTTTCCACCGCAATGGTCAGCGTTCGAGTGCGTGTTGAGCAGCGCGGTGAGGCGCAACCCCAACCGCTCAGACTCGCGCACTATGCGCCGCCCCGCATCTTCATCGCCGCCGGAGTCGATCGCAAGCGCGAATGGGCCCTCGCCGAAAGCATAGAGCCCGAGATTGGTCGGACCGCGTGCGATAAAAGTATTCCCCGCGAGTCGTTCAAAGTTGATCGCCATAGACTATTGTTACCGCGAACCGTGGTCCGGCGCAAGTTTCTTCACATAGGTATACTGCGTCTTTGTGCGCTCGAAGCCCATACCCTCGTAGAAGCGATGCGCGTCGACTCTCACGATATTCGTCTTGAGCCTGAGGGCCGGCAAACCTTTTTCGGCAGTCCAGCGCTCGGCTTCGGTCATCAGCGCATGCCCGACCCCCTGCCCTCGGTGCGCCGCATCGACCACAAAACCCGAGATCTCGGCGAATTTTTCGATGTAGAAGTGATCGACGATCTCGATGCTTGTCCAGCCGATTACCTGACCGTCGAACTCCGCGACGATGACGCGGCGTTCATCCGAATCGAGGTAGCGAGGGAGTCGCGCCCGCACTTTATCGGCGGTGGTAGGATATCCGAGTTGTCCGGAGAGATTTGCAAGCGCCAAACTGTCGTCGAGCCTTGCGCTTCGAATTACGAGGATAGACATGCGAGCCTCCATCGCGCAAGGTAAGCGGTAAGGAAGCGGAATGGCGGCGCTGTGAGGGTGCACCATTCTGCTCCGCCGATTGCCGGTGTGCCCGCTGCGCGCGGTATCGATTCTAGCAACACTGATGTTCAACGCCGCGACGTTCACGCGCAATCCGTTTCCGCATAGCCCGCGCATGAAAAAACCCCCGTGCAAAAGTCGGCATCGGGGGGTAGGGTTGGCCGCTGGGGTTGGGGGGAATAGCGGCACAAAAACCGACACCGAACTCTCGCACGAGGGCAATTTTTAGTATATCAGAGGGCCGGCGCGGCATCAAGGCCATGCGACGCCGCACAATACTCCTTAATTAGCGCTTTTTCTTCAGCAAATTCGCAAATGGATTGTAGGTCATTCCATCGTCGTCGCGGGAAGAGCGCGCAGTCGAAGCGGGGTGGCCTTGTGCTGTCGATCGCGCCACAGAGATAAGGCCCGCGCCACCACCGTTCGCATTCCCCACAGCGCTTCCAAGACTTGCACCCGCTTTCGATTTTAGCGAGAGCCCGATACGCCGCCGTGACGTATCGACGCTGATAATCGTAAACTCCTTGAGATCGCCGACCTTGAGCGCATCCATCGGATTCTTCACGAAGCGGTCGCTCATTTCGGACACGTGGATGAGGGCGCTCTCCTTGATGCCGATATCGACGAAGGCACCGAAATCGACGACGTTCTTCACCTTTCCCTTCACCTTCATGCCGGGCTGGAGGTCCTCGAACGAGAGCACACCCTCCTGCAAAAGTGGCGGAGGCAAGTCCTCGCGCGGATCGCGGTTAGGCTCCTTAAGCTCGGTAATAATGTCGTCGAGGGTGATGTCGCCGACACCGTACTTTTCCTTGAGTGCGGCACGCTCTTCGCGCGTCGGATCTCGACCGGTCTTCACTATCGGTAGGACTTCCGCTGCGAGCGCGTAGTTCTCGGGGTGAACCCAAGTATTGTCGAGCGCGTTCTCGCTCTCCGGAATCTTGAGGAAGCCCGCGCACTGCTCGTAGGTCTTCTCACCCAAACCTGGAATCTCCATTAAAAGCGAGCGATTGCGGATTACGCCGCTTGCGTCTCGGAATTTCACGATTTTTTTTGCGAGACTCGCATTGATGCCCGATACATAGCGCAACAGCGAAGAACTCGCGGTATTGAGATTGACGCCGACCTGATTCACCACCGAGCCGACCACCTGATCGAGCCGCTCAGCGAGTTCCTTCTGGTTCACATCGTGCTGATAGAGGCCCACGCCGATACTCTTCGGGTCGATCTTGACCAGCTCAGCGAGCGGATCCTGGAGGCGCCTGCCGATCGAAATCGCACCTCGAATGGTGAGGTCGAGCTCAGGAAACTCCTCGCGCGCGAGGTCGCTCGCCGAATACACCGACGCGCCGTCCTCGTCGACCACCGCGAAGCGGCACTCGAGCCTGTTGTCGGCAATCGTCTCTGCGACGAGTCTCTGTACCTCGTGGCTCCCCGTGCCGTTTCCCACCGCGATCACCGAAAGTCTGTGCTTCGTCACGGCGGCGGCCACGTCGCGCTTGCCCTGTTCAGGTTTCGTCTCTTGATTGATCACAAAGTAGTCGAGGAATTTGCCCGTCTCGTCGAGGGCGGCGCACTTTGTCCCGGTTCGGATGCCCGGGTCGATACCCAAAACCCTCGTACCACGCAGGGGCGGCTGCATGAGCAGATTGCGCAGATTCGTGCTGAATACCTCGATTGCGTGGCGCTCGGCATCCTCGGTGAGGTCAGCGCGAATCTCGCGCCGGACAGCGGGTAAAAGCAGGCGCGCAAGGCCATCGGCCACCGCCTCCCTGTGCTGTGTGTTCGCAGGGCTCACCCGTTCAACCACGCGCTCTTCCACAAGCTCATCCGAAACATCAATCGAAACATCGAGTTCACCCTCGCGCTCGCCGCGATTCACCGCCAACACCCTGTGATGCTTCAGCGTCGCTAGCGGCTCGCGATAGTCCCAGTACATCTGATAGGTCGACTGCTCGCGCTTTTCGTCGTTGCCCACGCCCTTCACCGAGAGTTCGCCGCTCTTGAGCACCACCTGCTTCACATAGGCGCGCATGTCCGAGTCTTGCGACAGGCGTTCTGCCAGAATATCGCGGGCACCCGCCAGCGCATCTTCCGCGCTCTCTACGGAGAGCTCCGGGTGTTCGGCGTCGCTGCGGATAAACGAAGGCGCGGCCGCCACCACCTTCTCGATCGTAGTACTCGCCATGAGATCGGCAAGAGGCCCCAAACCCTTCTCCTGAGCGAGCATGCCACGCGTTTTTTTCTTTTTCTTGTAAGGAGCCCAGAGATCCTCGAGCTCCGTAAGCGTCTTGGCAGCCTTGATGTTCTCAAAGAGGAACGCGTCGAGTTTGCCGAGGGCCGCGATGCCTTTGATCACTTCGATTCGCCGTTCTTCGAGATTCTTGTAGCTCTCGAATTTATGAATGGAGTCGCGAACCTGCACTTCATCGAGATTACCCGTCCGCTCTTTGCGATACCTACTGATAAAGGGAACCGTGCAGCCCTCAGCTGCGAGACTCAGTACCGCCTGCACCTGCGAAAGTCGCACATTGAGCTCAGCCGCTATCTTCTGGCCAATGGCGAGCTCATCGATCGAAAGCGCTTCTATTGCGCTCATGTCCAACACTGTTGAAGAATCCATAGGCCGTAACGTTACGGGAAGACGCGAAAAATTGCAAGAATGAGGGAGTAGCGGCAAAGCGTATCGCTTGAGTGAATCGCTCACGACCCAGCTCGCCGGGCAAAGCCTTACACGCCCAACTCCATGCGAGAACGCGCTACCGGGAACGCGCTATGGATTTTTCACGCCATATCGAATATCCTTACCGAAACGCTACCGGATTTATCGAGAATAATTTAATATATGAAAAGAGGCGCTCAATGGCCAAACTCACGAATAAGGTTCGCACATTCTCCGCGCTCGAAGTCGCCAAGCTCTGCGGTGTCGTCAATCAGACCGCGATCAACTGGATCCGCGCGGAACACCTCAAAGCGTTCACGACTCCTGGCGGACAGTATCGCGTCTACGCGGAAGATCTCGTGACCTTTCTTAAGTCGCGGGGCACGCGTGTCCCGGAAGAACGTCGTGTAGGGAAAGAGTG
>CAYXOW010000061.1:12986-13421 GCA_964466815.1 uncultured Treponema sp. | reverse complement strand
AGCCATCTTCGTCATTTTAACAAAACCGCTAGAGGCGCCCGTGAGCGTCGAGCCAATGTTCTTGGGATTTTCCGCGACGAGACAGCAGAGCGCAAGGAGAGAAATCATCGGAATAATCGCGATCAGGATCGGCTCCCGGGAAGTACCCCACATCGCGAGCGGCAAAATATCCGCACCCGCCGCCTCGGAGAGCGAGGCGGTGAAGAGCCCCACAAAGCCTGCCGAAAGGCCAATGTTGTAGAGGTTATAGCCCTGGTGCAGGCGCAACATCGCGATCGCAATCGGAGGAAGCACAATGCCGATGCCTGTGCCGATAAGAAAAGAGCCCGGCAGCGCGAAAATCTGACGCATGCCGAGCTCAAAGGCTATGAACGTGATGAGCGGGCCCATCGCGGTGCCGAACATCGCGATGAGCGCGTAATCTCGGGGCTTCCT
>CAYXOW010000061.1:11316-12953 GCA_964466815.1 uncultured Treponema sp. | reverse complement strand
GAGCGACACCCCCAGCAAAATGGGCACACAGTTGAAGACGGTTTTCCCGAAGAATGAGAAACCCATCATGGTGAAGAGCGCCGCGAGCTCCGCCCCGCGGAATTCAAGCTTATTCATTTTCAGAAAGAGGTAGCCCAGCGTTCCGACTGCTCCCACATTGACGAGGGTAGGCCCCACTCCGACCACCGCGGTAAAGTCTGTCACGAGACGCGCCGGAGTGACCTGCAGCCGCATAAATCCATTCAGGGCAGGGCCGAGTTGCCCCACAACCATTCCCCCCACAAAGAAACCGAGCACCAGAACAACAATGAAAATATCCAGTGTTTTTGTTCCTTGCACCATCCACCTCTGGGCCCATCCTAAAGCCATAGGGCTCTGGGATCAAGCATTTTGTCTCAATTTTGAGAAATTTTCAACTTGACGAAAGTCAGGCGCGAACCCACAATCGAACAAAAGGAGTCTCGGATGAACAACGGAATCTTCAAAATTCCTGATCCTGTAAATGAGCCCGTCCTGAATTACGCCCCTGGATCGCCCGAGCGGGCCGCGCTTAAAGGGGAGCTTGAGGCGCTCAGGTCGCAACAAATCGAAATTCCCTGCATTATCGGCGGGAAGGAAGTGCGCACCGGAAAGACCGCGGTGATGCGCCGGCCCGATGCGCACGGCGAGATTCTCGGCGTCTATCACATGGCGGGAGAGGAAGAGGCGCGGGCGGCGGTAGAAGCAGCGCGCGACGCAAAGGCCGCGTGGGGGGAGTTGCCGTGGGAGGAGCGCGCTGCGGTCTTCCTGCGGGTCGCCGAACTGATTTCGACCAAGCACCGCGCGCTGATGAACGCCTCGACCATGCTCTGTCAGTCTAAAACCGCGCATCAGGCCGAAATCGACGCGGTCTGCGAGGTGATCGACTTTCTGCGCTTCAATCCGAAATATATGGAACAGATCTACGCGCAGCAACCCGAGAACACGAAAGGCGAATGGAACCGCGCCGCGTACCGCCCACTCGAAGGCTTCGTCTACGCTGTAACTCCCTTCAACTTCACCTCGATCGCGGCGAACCTTCCCACCGCTCCGGCGATGATGGGCAACACCGTGGTGTGGAAGCCCGCCTCCACCGCCGTCTACTCGAACTATATGCTCATGAAGATCTACACGGAGGCGGGCCTTCCCGCAGGCGTCATCAATTTTCTGCCGGGAAGCGGTGCGGCGATCTCGCGCGCGGTACTTTCGAGCCGCGATTTCGCCGGATTCCACTTCACCGGCTCGACCGAGGTGTTCCGCTCGCTCTGGAAGCAGATCGGCGCGAACCTCGAAACCTACAGAGTGTACCCGCGCATCGTCGGCGAGACCGGCGGTAAGGATTTCATCTTCGTCGATCCGAGCGCCGACCTTGCACCCACCGTCGCCGCCATCGTACGCGGCGCATTCGAATACCAGGGCCAGAAGTGTTCGGCCGCCTCGAGGCTCTACATCCCCGCGTCGCGCTCGAAAGAGTTTCTGGACGCCCTCACGGCGGAGATCACATCAATCCCGATGGGCGAGATCACCGACTTCCGCAACTTTGTCGGCGCGGTGATCGACGAAACCGCCTTCGACAATATACGAGGCTACAGCGAGCGCGCCCAGGCAAACAACACAGC
>CAYXOW010000061.1:10236-11268 GCA_964466815.1 uncultured Treponema sp. | reverse complement strand
TGGTTCATCGAGCCGACCCTCATCCTCACCGAAGATCCGCACTCCGAGACCATGGTGAACGAAATATTCGGCCCCGTGCTCACTGCCTTCGTGTACGACGACCGCGATATGGAGGCGGCGTATCGACTCGTGGACAGCACCTCGCCCTACGGCCTCACCGGCGCGATCATGGCGACAGACCGACTGCGGATCCAGCGCGCGCTCGCAGCGCTGCAAAACGCAGCCGGTAACCTCTACATCAACGACAAACCGACAGGTGCCGTAGTCGGGCGCCAGCCCTTCGGTGGCGCGCGCGCCTCGGGCACGAACGACAAGGCCGGCAGTTACCTCAACCTTCTGCGCTGGGTAAGTGCCGTCGCCATTAAAGAGAACTTCGCGCCGCCCTCGGCATGGCGCTATCCTTTCATGTCGGGCGAGGATTGAGCGCGGCCTCGTTTTAAAATCGCTATAAAAAGGGCCACCCCGAGAGGGATGGCCTTTTATTGCACCTGCACGAACGATGCGCCTTGCGCTTACTTCGCGATCGACCGCGCGCCGTAGGTGACGCCACCCGTGATCTCGAGGCAGGTGCCGTCGAAAGCTTCGTTTTCGACAACCATCGCGATTGCCCGCGCGATCTCTTCGGGCTCGATGAGTCTCGCGATGTGCACATCCTTGAGGATCTCGGCGAGGGCTTCCTGGTTCATCCCTTTCACCATCGGGGTGCCGACATATCCCGGCGCGATGCTCATGACGCGGATTCCCTTGATACCCTTCATCTGGAACTCACCCGCGAGAATGCGCGGCCAGATCGCCACTGCGGCCTTCGTCGAAGAGTAGTTGATCTGCCCGACCTGGCCCACTTTGTTCACGCTCGAAATCGTGAAGAGCACGCCCTGCCACTTGTTGTCGACCATGCGACGCGCAGCCTCGCGGAGGGTGATGAAAGAGCCGATGAGGTTGACTTCGATCACCGCGCGGAACTGGTCCGTTTCCATGACGCGCTTTACCTTGCCGGTCTCTTTGTCGGTGTTGATCACCACGCCGTCGCGA
>CAYXOW010000061.1:9274-10221 GCA_964466815.1 uncultured Treponema sp. | reverse complement strand
TGATCCCTGCGCAGGGCACTACGACATTAATCGCGCCAAATTTGGTCACCGCCGCATCCATGAGCACCGCGACATCAAGATCCTTCGTGACATCCGTCTTTAGTCCGGCCGCCACGCCTCCCGATGCCTTTATCTCTCCGACCACACGGTCGATGCTCTCCTGAACCACGTCGCCGATCATCACCTTGGCGCCCTGTGACGCAAAATATTTCGCAACCGTCTCTCCGATACCGCTCGCGCCGCCCGTCACCACCGCAACGACTTCATTCAACTTCATATGTGCGTCCTCCGTACTTTTAATGACTCCGGTCATTGAACACGGTTATTTTCACACGACTTTTCCCGCCTGTCAACAATAATTCTCATTGACTGCACAAGAAAATCCAGCTATCCTGAAATTAGAGAGTAGATCAAATGGAAGAACAGCCCCCTCTCAGCAAGCGAAAACTCCAGGCGCGCGAAACGCGCAAGCGTATCCTCGAGAGCGCGCTCTCTCTCTTCCGCGAAAGGGGCTTCGACCAAGTATCCATCGATGAGATCACCTCCTCTGCGGGCGTCTCTAAGGGATCATTCTACACCTACTTTCAGACCAAGAGCGATATCATCATCGAAGAGTTCAGACTGATCGACGGTTTCTACGAAAAAAAAGAGGCTGCGATCCTGCGCGAACCTGATGCACAGCGCCGACTCATTGCCTTCACGAAACACCAACTCGACTATATCCATAAAAATCTTGGCTTCCGCACGCTCTCCATCCTCTACATCAATCAGATGTCCACGTTCTATGAACAGAAAATCCTCCCCAACCGCGAGCGCACCCTCGTGCGCATCGTGTCGAAGATCATCTCCGAGGGTCAGGCTGTCGGGCAGATCCGACCCGGCGATCCCGTCGAACTCGCGGGGTGGATGAACCGCTGCATGCGCGGCTTCTTCCTCGATTGGGCGAT
>CAYXOW010000061.1:5505-9225 GCA_964466815.1 uncultured Treponema sp. | reverse complement strand
GCGTTTCTTCAGCGGCTTCGTGCTCCCAGCGCTCACCTCTGACACGAAACCAATGAGCCCGGGCGCATAATATTCGCGCGGTATCGCCGCGCGTTCGATACAAGGAGGCAAGCATGACTCGATATCGCAACCTCGTTTTCAAAGGCGGTGGAGTTCGGGGAATCGCCTACATCGGGGCTTTGAAGCATCTCTACGAACGCGGCACGATGCACGACATCGAGCGAGTCGCAGGCACTTCCGCGGGCGCGATCACCGCGCTCGGCGTCTGCCTCTATCCCTCGGATTTTTCGCGCTTCAAAGCGCTCGCCGACAGCCTCGACTACCGCAAGGTACCCGCCGAAGACGACACTCGAACACCAGCTATCACCAACAAGCGCATTCTCTCCCTTGTCGAGCGCTCGCGCGAACTCTCGATCTTCAAGAACCTCCAGTGCTCGATTCGCCTACTGCAGGAGAAGGGCTGGTACTCGAGCGATTTCTTCTACAAGTGGCTGAGAGCGATCATCGCCGAGCGCTTTGAGATTGCAAAGCAGTCCTACACCTTTGCCGACTTCGCCGACCCCTCGATCCACCGAGACAAACAGCCCTTCCTCGATCTCTACATAACCGGCACCGATGTCACGAACCGCAGACCTCGCCTCTTCTCACTCGAGACAACGCCCGACATGGAGGTCGCTCTCGCCGTCCGCATATCGATGTCGATCCCCCTCTACTTCGAGGCTATCCAGTATCAGTACCCAGGTACCGAGGAGCCGCAGTTCTACGTCGACGGCGGTATCATGTGGAATTACCCGGTCAATCTCTTCGACGACACAAAGTACATCCGCAAGCTCGTCGATGGCGCGAACGAAGAGACGCTGGGCCTCTTCCTCTACACACCGCCCGAGAAGTCACACTACAAACCGATAAAGTCCATGATCGACCACATGGAAGCCATTTTCGAGAGCATCTCCGTCGTCCAGGAGCACCTCGTCATCAAAACAGAAAAGGACTATTCCAGAACCATTTTCATCGACGACTGCGGCATCGAAGCGACCGATTTCGACATCCAGGCCGACGACGCGAAGTACCGCGCGCTCTTCGAGTCGGGATACTCAGCGACAAAGGCCTTTTTCGAAACGCGAACCGAGTGGTCTAAGTTCTTCAGCGCCCTCAAGGAACGATTCGGCTGGAAAGATTGATTCGAGCGAGCGCTTGTGGGCGTCGTCATTGCCGATTCCCTCACTGCAAGGGCGACTACCACCGCGAAGCGCGCGGCCCCCAGAGTGCCCCCATCAGTCTCCTTGAACAATATTCTCCACACGCGGTATTATGAACATATGCTCAAAACTCAGGAGCTAAAGGAGTAACTCATGGGACCTATCCCAGAAAAGAAACCGAATCCTTCCATCAAACGCGTCATCGGCGTAATCAGCGGTAAAGGCGGCGTCGGCAAATCGATGGTCGCTTCGCTCCTCGCGGAGACGCTCGCGTCGAGAGGAAACCGCGTCGGCATTTTCGACGCAGACATCACCGGGCCAAGCATACCTCGACTACTTGGTATCGATACGTTCAGAGGCGAGTCGGACGGCGAGCACCTCTTCCCTGTCGAAAGCGAAGAGGGCATCAAGGTCATCTCGATCAATCTCTTCAATGAAGATGAAGACACGCCCGTGATCTGGCGCGGACCGCTCCTCGCCAAAGTGATCGACCAGTTCTGGTCGGACACGATCTGGGGAGACCTCGACTACCTCATTATCGACTTTCCGCCGGGGACATCGGACGTCTCTCTCACCGCATTCCAAACTATCCCCTTCGCGGGGCTTGTCGTAGTGGCGACACCGCAGGACTACGTATCGATGATCGTGCGCAAGTCGATCAACATGGCGGGAATGCTCAAGACGCCCGTGCTCGGTGTGGTGGAGAACATGCGCACTATGGTCTGCCCACACTGCGGTACGGAAGTCACGCTCTTCGATGACGGAAGCCAGAACGGAGCCAAGCGGATGGGGCTTCCCATTCTCGCGAGCCTCCCCTGGAGAAAAGAGCTCGCACAATCGCGCTCGCTCCGCTGGTCCGAGCTGAGCGACGCGGTAAAGAAGAGCGCCGATGGTCTCGCGAGCGAAGTGGAACTCGCACTTGCGGCGGCAGCGAAAACGGCGACGCCGGAAGCCGCCGCCCCACACGCATAAGCCATGCCACGACCCCGCTGCGTCCGCCGCATCGTCTCAGAAATCCGCGCATGCTCGATCGTCCCTTTTACCGAGGACGCCGCGCTCGCGCAGACACTCTTTGGCGGAGCCGAGCTCATTACTCTAGAACCCGACGAAGTCGAGGCGCTGCGCCTGGCCGATCTCGAACATCGCTACCAAGAAGAAGCGGCGCGCATGATGGGCATCTCTCGACCGACCTTCGGTCGAATCCTCGAGCGCGCGCACACAAAAACCGCAGATGCCCTCATCAATGGCAAAGCGCTGCGGATTGAACGCGCGAAGGCGCCTTGCCTCGAGCGGGCACCATTCGCCGAGGAGCACGACATACCGATCGTGGCCTCGCACGGCGCCGCGGACATGGCACGTTCGGCGTCATCACATTTTGAATCAGGAGAACACACTATGAAAATCGCGTTTGTCTCTGACGATGAGAAAACTATTTCTCAGCATTTTGGAAGAGCAGCTTACTATGTGGTGCTCACCATAGAAGATGGTAAGGTCACCCACAAGGAAAAACGAAACAAGCTCGGCCATGCACACTTTTCTGGTCAGCAGGAAGCTCACCATGAACATGGAGCTACGGGCGCCGGTCATGGTTTTGAGCCGGGAGCGATGGAGCGCCACGCGAGCATGGCGCAGGCGATCCTCGACTGCAAGGCCCTCATTGTCGGCGGAATGGGCGCCGGCGCGTATCAGGGCATGCAACAGGCAGGAATTGAACCCATCGTGACCGATATCGAATCGATCGACGAGGCCGCTGCGGCTTACATTGCCGGCACACTGAAAAACCATGTAGAATATTTACACTAAACGAGGAAGTGCAAACTATGCGGCGCCACATGCGGCGTTACGCGATCCATAAACCTACAAGGAGTCCGACATGAGAGGAAAGCGTTTACTCATGATCCCCGGCCCGATCGAGTTCACCGATGAGGTGCTCCGAGAGATGGCGGTTCCGACACTGAGCCACGTGGATCCCGAATTCATTGAACTCTTCGGCCAAGCGCTCGAAAAGATGCGCAGCGTGTGGCTCGCGCCTCACGGTCAACCCTTTGCGATCGCGGGGAGCGGCACGCTCGCCATGGAGCTCGCGGCCGCGAACATCACCGAGCCCGGCGACAACGTGCTCATCGTGCACACTGGATACTTCAGCGACCGCATGGCGGACATTTTTAGGCTTCACGGCGCAAATGTGGACATCCTGCCGAGCGCGGTGGGCGATCTACCGCAGGTAGAAGCGTTGCGCACTCAGCTCAAGGCCAAACGCTACAAGACCATCAGCATCACTCACGTCGATACGAGCACTGGTGTGCGCGCCGACATAAAAACGCTTGCCGCCGCAGCACAGGAAACCGGCACGCTCGTCGTGGTCGACGGGGTCTGCGCGGTCGCGGGCGAAGAACTCCGCATGGAAGAGTGGGGCGTGGATATCGCGTTCACGGCGTCGCAGAAGGCGATCGGAGTTCCCCCGGGTCTGGCGCTCCTCGTAGTGAGCCAGCGGGCGCTTGCGGCGCACAAGGCGCGAAAG
>CAYXOW010000061.1:0-5477 GCA_964466815.1 uncultured Treponema sp. | reverse complement strand
GGCAGTACTGGCTGCCGGTCATGGAAGCGTATGAGGCGCGCAGGGCGGCATACTTCGGCACCCCGGCCGTCAATCTGGTCCGCGCGCTGAACGTCAGTTTGGGCCAGATCCTGGCCGAAGGCATGCAGGCGCGCTTCGCGCGCCACGCGCAGAACGCGCGGGCCCTGCGCGCCGGGCTCTCGGCGATCGGCCTCAGCTTCCTTCCCGTTCGCGAAGAGATCTACGCAAACACACTCACCGCGCCCTACTACCCCGAAGGTGTCGACGCGAGCGTGCTCGCCAAAATCGCGGAAGAAGGCGCGATGCTCGCCGGGGGCCTCTACCCCTCAATCAAGACAAAGTACTTTAGAATTGGCCACATGGGCATGAGCGATAAGAGCGAAATTCTCGCCACCCTCGGCGCCGTCGAGCGCGGCCTCGCACGCGCAGGTTACGCGTTCCCCATAGGCGCCTCGGTCGCCGCTGCACAGGCCGAGTACAAAAAAGCGTAAATTCTCGCAAAAAACTTTAAGAAGGCTTCCACATACGGTATGATTACCGTATGTGGAATTTTTTTGAGCCCGCGGAAGCGCGCTGGTACAGCTGGGCGCTCGACGGCGCCTCGCTGTGGATGCGCAAGAATGGCGAAGAGTGGCGATTCGCGCTCCAGAGCATTCCGTTCAAGCGTATCGAGAACGATGCCCATGGCCCAGACAACACCGACCCCCCCGAAGATATTTCGATCTCTTTTGCGGTCGCGAGAGGGAAGAAAGTAGTCCTGCGCCCACACCCGAGTTCCACGCCTTATCTCGTGGCAGCCCGGAATGAAGTGAAAATTCATCCCGGCACCGAAGCGTGGTTCACGATCGCGCTGCCGCCGCTCTTTCGCGTGGAACTCGAATCGGGCGCCGTACTGTTCGAAGCGGCGCCCTTCACCACCACTACGACCTGGTTCGGCGATAAGACGAGCGGCAATCTCTGCCTCTCGCTTCCGATCGAGCTCGACCCTGAGTGCAGAAACGAGAATGGCGAGCTGGTGGACTCCAACACGAGAGAGTCGCTCGAGCGCGCCGCCTACTACCTCGCCTGCAGGTCGCTCATCCGCTGCAGAATCGCGGTAAAGAATCAATCCAAAGAGGCGCTCGACGTGAAGCGTCTCGCGATTTTCACCAACCTTATGAATGTGTACGAAAAAGAAGATACGCTGGTTTCGGACATGGTGGTCATCACTGCGACCGCAGATGGCTCACTCCAGACCCATATCGACGATACCGGCACGAAGCATCTCAGGAAAATCCATACGGCCTCGAAAACGCAACTCAATGAGATGCTCATCCAAAAAGGTGTGAGCTTTCTGCGCAGTATCGCAGGGCTCTGAGGGGAGAACGCCATGAACACGCCAGTGCTCCCAGGTTTCTTAAACAAGATCTTCCAGGATGTATCGACGCCGGAATTTTGGAAGAAGGCGATCGGTGTTCTCGCGGCGGCTGTGCTTATTCTCATATTCTTTCGCGTGCTTCAGATACTCGTCGCCCGCGCAATGAAGAAGGGCGTGCCTGAACAGCGGGCTCAGCTCATCAGAAAGGCGATCCGCTATACAGGCTGGGTCATCGCGATCGTTTCAGTGTTGCAGGGGTTCGGGGTCAATCTTTCCGCCCTGCTCGGCGCGGCGGGAATCGCGGGCATCGCGATTGGCTTCGCTGCGCAGACTTCGGTTTCAAATCTTATAAGCGGCATTTTTCTCATCTCTGAAAAGCCGTTCCAGATCGGCGACGTGATTCAAATCGGCGACATTTCAGGAATCGTTCTCTCTGTCGACTTGCTGTCGATCAAGCTTCAGACCTTCGATAACCGCTTTGTCCGCATTCCGAACGAGAGTATCATCAAGTCGAATGTGATCAACCTCACGCGCTATCCTATTCGGCGACTCGATATCATGGTCGGCGTCTCATATGAGTCGGATCTCCGCAAAGTCAGCGCTGTGCTCAAGGACATCGCCGCCAAGAACCTCAATGCGCTCGACAATCCAGAACCGCTCATCTACTTCGATAAATTCGACGCATCGAGCATCAATATCCTCTTCGGAGTGTGGTACGAGCAGTCGAAGCTCGTCGATCTGCGCAATTCCATCATTATGGACATTCACACGCGCTTTGCGGCGGAAGGAATTGAAATTCCGTATCCTAAGCGCGATGTATACATCAAAAGGAGTTCTCTATGAAATTCTGCTGGGTCACCATCAATGTGCATGACATGGAAAAATCGCTCGCGTTCTACCGCGACATTGTGGGCTTGCCCCTCAATCGCGAGTTCTCCCCAACCCCGGGCGACCGCATCGTATTCCTCGGCAGCGGCGACACCGAGGTCGAGCTGATCCACAACGCGAAGAGCCAGCCCGCGCCCTTCAGCCAGAATATTTCGCTGGGCTTCAAGGTCGATTCGCTCGAAGCGACGATGGAAATGCTGAAGCAGCGCGGAATCCCCGTGGCAGCCGGGCCCTTCCAGCCCAATCCCCACGTCCGCTTCTTCTATGTCCTCGACCCAAATGGGCTCCGCGTGCAGTTCGTGCAGGATGTGAAATAGGTAAAGGATTTCATGAATGAGGACGATGAATGGCAAATACTACTAAGTTAAAATTCGCGCTGCTTATTGGAGCGATTATCCTAATGCTCTCGGGCTGTACCATTGTGGTAACCTCAAGCCAGCAGTGGACGCTGTATTACACATGGAATGGTGATGTACAGGGAAAAGCGGTCTGGACTCTCTATACAGATGGAACCTTTCAAGACAATTCGGGTGGAAGTGGACAATGGAGCGTGCAGGGAAGTCTTTTCCAACTGCAATACGATAGTGGCTCGCTGTTTTATTCAGGGACCATCTATACAGGAACTGTCTATTCTTCATCTTATATTGCGGGCAATATGACCGGAGAAGATGTGTATCACATTACCCACACTGGAACCTGGTACGCATATCTGGGGTTGAGGGCGAGCAAAAACCTCAGCCCCGACCCGCTTCCGAGCCGCACACCCTCCGGCGAACCGCTAAGTCCATAAAAGGAGACATGTCGATGAAATTTCTAAGAAAAGTCCTGCTGGCGGCGATAGTTCTGCTCTTTGCGGGTAGCCTTATGTATGCCCAGGCCAAGGTGACTATCACCATCCAGTGCAACACTGCCGGCGCGCAGGTCTATATCAACGACAATTATGCGGGCACCACCTCGCCCAATTTCACGCTCCAGGTCTTCCCGGGCAGGTACTCGATCAGGATCGTCAAAAGCGGTTTCGCCGAGTACAAAACCGAAGTGAACGCGACGCAGAGCCCTCTTGTCCTCATCGCGAACCTGAGAGAGCTCTCGCCGCAGATTCCTCCGCCCTCGTCTCCTTCTGTTCCGCCCTCTACGCAGATCATTCCGCCGCCCAATCTCGCACCAACCACGCCGAACGGCCGGCTCATCATCGATTCGGGGATCGGTGGTGCCTTTGTGTTCATCGACGGCACTTATGTAGGCAACACGCCTTATCAGGGGCTGCTGCGGCACGGAATCTACACGATCCGAGTCTCGGCTCCCGGATACGGCGACTATATCGAGCGCGTTTTCGTCGATAATTACACGAGGTTGGATGTCGCTCTCGCGCCATTGCCGGTCGAATACCAAATTCGTTTGCCCTTCATTTTCGCCGATCGCCCCAATCAGGGGAACAACTTCGATAGACTGGATCCCAACGACATTAAGGTGTACATCGATGGGCAGCGCGTCGACCGGCTGAGCGGCGAGATTCTCCCGGGCCGCCACACGATTGCGCTCGCCTACAAACAGTTGCGCCTAGAAAACGATTTCATTATCCAAGCGGGAAAGCCAGCGACGATCGAACTCTCGCTCGGCGTGAACGTTTACTGAGGATTCACGACGCGCGCGGAGATCAGCACGATGTCTTCGGTGGGCACGTCGGCGTGGGGCGGGCGGCGACCGGTTTTCACCTTCGCCATCGCGTCGACGACGTCCATGCCCTCGACGACCGCACCGAACACACAGTAGCCGGCGCCGGGCCCCGGGCCTCGGTAGTCGAGTGAGCGATTGTCCACGAGGTTGATGAAGAACTGGCTCGTCGCGCTGTCGGGGTGCATCGTGCGGGCCATCGAGAGCGTACCTCGGCTGTTCTTCGGTCCCTTAGCTGCCTCGTTGACGATGGGCGCGCGCGTCTTCTTTTGCTCCATGCTGGGCATGAGTCCGCCGCCCTGCACCACGAATCCGGGGATCACGCGGTGAAAGATGGTTCCGTCGTAGAATCCAGATTGTACATACTCAAGAAAATTTGCAGCGGTGACCGGAACCTCATCCTCGAAAACTTCGATGAGGATCGGGCCCGCGCTCGTCTCGAATTTTACTTTTGAATTGGCCATTTATTGCTCCTTCAGTAATAAAAAAAGACAAAACTCACCCACACCATACGGAATACGCGCAAAAAGCGCAAGACCGACTCAGCTCGCCGGGCAAAACCCAAGACGGTATGCGCCGCGTTATCTCTTCCTAACGGTTGAGCCTCAACAGCCACTTCAGGGCGGCCAGCAGCCGCTTCTGAATCGGCCTATTGTAAGGAGGATAGAACCACTCCGCGGCGCTCAATGGCCCCTGACGCAGCACGGTGCGCTCGTGCGAAAATGTCGTAAAACCGTAGAATCCATGGTAGTTCCCGGTGCCGCTCATTCCGACGCCGCCAAAAGGCGCGTTGAGATTTTCGATCTGCACTACGAGATCGTTGATCGCCGCGCTTCCTGAACTTGTCGACGAGAGAATCCGCTCCGCGCTCTCCGCATCGCTTCCGAACACATAGAGCGCGAGGGGTTTCGGACGCGCGCGGATAAAGTCGATCGCCTCGTCGAGAGTATCGTACGCGAGCACAGGAAGGATCGGGCCGAAAATCTCATCGCCCATGATCGCCATGTCGGCCCGCACCCCGGTGAGCAGGGTCGGCGCGGCATAACGATTCTGGACATCGAAACGCCCTCCGAATTCAAGCGTCGCACCCTTCTCCACCGCATCCGCGACGAGGAGTTCCAGCCGGACGCACGCGACCGTATCCACGATGCGCGGAAAATCCGGCGAGGCCTCCCGTGCCTCTTCCGTGTGCCCGTAGAGCGCCTCGACCGCCGCGCGCATCTCGGCAGCGAAATCTTTCACGAGTTCGCGCGGGCACAGAAGATAATCCGGCGCGACGCAGGTTTGGCCCGCGTTGAGGCACTTGCCCCAGGCGATCCTGCGCGCCGCGTGCCGAAGGTTTGCCCCTCGCAGGAGGATCGTGGGCGACTTCCCTCCAAGTTCGAGCGTGAGCCCCGCGTGCACTCTGGCGGCAGCCTCGCCCACCTTCGCCCCTATATTGGGGCTCCCCGTAAAGAACATGTGATCGAAGGGCAGTTCAAGGAGCAGGTCGCCGACCACGTTCCCCTTTCCCTCGACCACTGCCACTTCTTCAGCCGGAAAAACCTCCGCAATCAGT
>CAYXOW010000060.1:11718-13679 GCA_964466815.1 uncultured Treponema sp. | reverse complement strand
GGTGCGGCGCGATTATTTGCGGGTTTTATGCCGGTTCAGTCTTCTTTTCTTTTTTCTCTTGTGCGTCGCTATTTTCTTGAGCTTGCGCTTTCTACCACAGGGCACCTTGGTTCTCCTTGGAAACGATTACTGCAGCCTCACTGCAGAGATTGCCGCATATCTGCGCAATACTACACGGACTGTCGGCGGGCGTCAATAGCCTGACTCCATTTTTGGGATTTCGAAGGCCGAACCGCAAGTCTATCGATGATAATGTTCACTTCCGCTACGAGTATTCCGGTGAATTTCTCTATGCTGTCGACAATATATTCCTGGAGCGCATACACTTTCGAAGCGAGCCGAGTGCCAAAGGGCACTTCGAGCATCACGGTAATCCTGTAGCCCTGCGTGTCGTTGCGGATGGCGAGCCGCATGATACGCACGTTGGGATCAAACTCGTTCACGCAGTGGACCACCATCTGCGAGAGCGCTGCCTCGGAGATCGCGACCCGCCCGCGCTTCGCGTACTCAGGGCGCACCACGGATTTCTCATAGGGTTTGGGAAGCGTGGCGCCAACGCCGAAACTTCGCTTTAAAAAGACGCGGACACTATCGTAGAAGATCGAAGGATAATTGCGCTTAATTTCGAGTGCAGGTACGGGAATAACATGTTTGCCCTCGACCTTGCGCGACTGGACTGCTTTTTCGATCTCCGCTTTGGTCGCAATCTCTTCAATCTTTATGACGCGGACGGGGTGAGGAAGTTGAAGGCGCTCGCAAATCTTCTGAACCATCCGCTCGCTCGTACCTCAATATTTTTCTGAACCGCTCGTGCTGAAGCGCGCGCGAAACTTGCTCGCGATGGTCACGGTCATCGAACAGCGCAGTCTTGACGGCACCGAGGTAGGTCGGATCCTTCTTGGCGGATCTTCCCGCGACAATCTGATCGCCGCGGATGAGCAGGCCATCGTCAACAATGAGATCAATACCATATTTCTGAGCTACGAGCTTCGCGCGAAAACTTTTGCCCGTACCCGACGACCCCACCAGCGCGTATGACTTTACGCCACGAAGGAGAAAAAGAAGGTGTTCGAAAACGCCGATCATCCGCTACATAATAGTGGCTGACCGCGCGCGGGTAAAGGGATCGCAATAAATGCACCCAAATGCATTCTCAGGGTGACTCAAGAAGAGTACAATGTGACGAGGAGTTATGAATGTCACTGATCACCCACCCGATTTTAGGCCTCGCCGTCGGAGATCCTGCGATCATCCCTCTCGACCCTAAAAGTCTCCCTAGCAGCGAAGACATCGCGAACGCCACCAAACCGCTCATTCTCTCGGCATCAGGATGGCGCAAAGTCTTTTCGCAGCACCGTCCGTCCGACCAATTCGCTGCGTGGGACTATAGCAAGAGCCCGGAAAACTCACTCTCGCCGGCGCTCAGCCCTGCAGATATCGTCATCGTCGCTGGCATGGCTCTGACATTCTCTTCTTTTATAAAGGATGCATGCAATATTGCTTCTCAGACGACAAGACGCCCTGTCGTACTCCTCGGTATCGACACACGCCCCACAGGTCCAGCCATCGCAGACATATTCGCGCGGGTGCTCATCGGAGCTGGGTGTGAGGTTCGCTATCTCTTCATTGTGCCCGCTCCTGAGATTATGGCGTACGCTGCTCAGGCAACCGCACTGTCGCCCGACCATGAGTTCCATGCCGATGGGTTCGCCTATATTTCAGCGAGCCACAATCCTCCTGGGCACAATGGCCTCAAGTTCGGCACGAATGGAGGAGTTCTCTCGAGCGAACAAATTGCGCCGCTCATTGCTGAGCTCACCACCTATCTTATGAATCCAGAGGCTCCTCGGATTGCCCTTGCGGCTCTCGAAAAGGCTACAACGCCCGAACTCGCTGCTTGTTACGGCAATGTGGCGCGCTGGAAGCGCTACTCACAGTCGGCATATATGCTTTTTGCGCAT
>CAYXOW010000060.1:4309-11669 GCA_964466815.1 uncultured Treponema sp. | reverse complement strand
TCGCAGGAACGCGTACTCGGCGCCATCGCCCATGCCTGTGCGACTCGGCCTATCGGGGTCGTCGGAGAATTGAATGGCTCAGCGCGCACACAGAGCATCGACGCGGACTGGCTCAGCGCCCTCGGCGTGAATGTCGAGCTTCGAAACACTGAGCCAGGTGTCTTTGCGCACCGCATCGTGCCGGAGAATGAATCGCTCTCCGATTGCGCCGATGCACTCGTCAGCGCCCACCACGATAATCCCGCATTCCTTCTGGGGTATGTGCCAGACTGCGACGGAGATCGGGGCAACCTGGTGTACTACAGCGAACGACTCAAGGGAGCCGTCCCGCTCGAAGCCCAGCAAGTGTTCGCTCTCGTCTGTCTCTCTGAACTCGCGTATCTCAAGTGGAAGGGAGAAGCGCGCCCCATAGCCGTGGTCGTGAACGATGCGACGAGCCTGCGCATCGAGGCGATCGCGGCGGCCTTTGGGGCGCGCGTCTTCCGCGCGGAGACCGGCGAGGCCAATGTGGTGAACCTCGCGCAACGATTGAGAGCCGAGGGCTGGGTTGTCCGCCTCCTCGGCGAAGGTTCAAATGGAGGAAACATTACCCATCCCTCCCGAGTCCGTGATCCTCTCTCGACCTTGGGCGCAATGATCCGTCTATTGCGCCTCAAGGACGCGACTACCGGCACCTCGTGTTATAGCCTCTGGCTCTCGGCGATCCACCGACCAGACAACAACCGAACCGACTATGATCTCGACGATATCATCGATAGCTTGCAGGCTTGGGCCACCACGAGCGCATTCGAGTCGTACGCCGCACTCAAAATAGCTGCACACGATAAAATCGCCTTAAAACGCGCCTACCAGCGTGTTTTTACCGAGAATTGGCCCAGATTAAGAGGCGATCTCGAGCAGCGATACGAAATCATTTCGTGGAAGGCCTTCGCCACGATTGGCCCCGAAGAATTCGATGCGAGCGACGACTTCTCGGCATCCAAGAATGGTGGCCTTCGCATTGTTTTCTACGATAAGAGCGGCACCGCAAAGGCTTTCTTCTGGATGCGCGCATCGGGGACCGAGCCTGTATTCCGAGTCGGCGTCGACATTCGCAATGGCACGAGCACGGACGAGGCCTGGCTGCGTTCAATCCATACCGATTTTGTGCTCAAGGCTGATCTCCTTGTCGCTCAGGCATAGAATATTGTAGGATAGCGCCGCGCAAAAGGAGTTTCGATGGGTATTCGCGGTGAATTGTTCTCAACTCGATTCAGCTGTGAGGGAAGAACATATTTCTTCAATGTAAAAGAAAATAGAAATGGCGACATTTTCCTCTCGGTCGTAGAGAGCAAGCCGACGGAAACCGAAACCTTCGATCGGCGATCCATCGTCGTGTTTCAAGAGAACATGGAAGGCTTCATGCGGGCGATGAGAACCGCCGCGGGCTATATGGACAAGGCGGGCCAGCGCCCGCGCCAGGAAAGCCATCGCCGCGATTCGCGCCAGGAGCGCGCAGAGTTCGCCTCTCGGCATATCGACGCTGAAGGTACATCACCTCGTACTGCCGCTCCCGATGGCACTCCTGCACGAACCCCGCGTCGCATCGTCATCAGGAAAAAACCTCAATCCTCCGAGAACTCAAAAGCATCAAAGAGCGAAGCGTCCGACTGAGCGAGAAGCTGAAAGCCTTTGCGGTGAAAGCGACTTGCGCCGAGTCGTTCAATGGCCGCACGGTGTTTCGGCGTAGGATACCCCTTGTGAACTGCGAATCCATAATCAGGCATTTGGGCATCGAGGGCATCCATGAACCGATCTCTGGCTACTTTAGCGAGTATCGATGCGGCCATCACCGAGGGTATCAATCCATCGGCTTGGGGCATAGTCGCTGCTTCGACAGGAGTGTCGCCCATCCAGAGATTCGGTGCGAATATTCCATCGACCACCACGATGGCAGGCACGCGAGTCAGCCCCGCAAATGCTCGTTCCATAGCTCTTAAACTCGCCCCAAGAATATTGAGGCGCCCAATTTCTTCGACCGTAGCCCAGCCCACTGCCCAATCCAAAGCCGACTCCACAATGACCCGATACGCCTCTTCGCGTCGGAGAGAACTCATGCGTTTCGAGTCGTCGAGCAACATGATAGGAAAATCGTGCGAGAGGATCACTGCTGCAGCCGTCACGGGACCTGCAAGTGGCCCCCTCCCCGCTTCGTCGATGCCGCAGATAAGTTCTGCCGGCATCCCACGCAGAGAATCGAGCGTACAGAAATTTGTCGACTTCTTCATGGCATAAGCCTCTAATACGGTATCAGTGCGTTGGACTTACTGTACTCATACCATACTCGCCAACACGCAGAAAGCCCGCGCGTTCATAGATGCGGCGAGCAGGCTTATTTTCTCTCCTAACATAGAGTACTGCATCCTTATCCGCATCTCTGATACGCATAAGGAGCTGATGTAAGAGTGCTGTTCCAATACCGTGGGCTCGATGCGCTGCCGCCACGTAAAAACCACCGATCTGGTCGCAAAAAATGCCCCGCGCATTGGTATTGATTTTCCCTACTGCCGCTCCTCCCAGACAGGCGATCAAAATGAGCTGATGGGCCTGGAGCGTGCGTATTCGGAACTCTGTCTCCTGGCGGGAGAGATTGAGGTGGAGTTCTTCGCGCTCATACTCACGGTGAAGCGAAATAAGCGCATCAAGATCATCCTCTGTTGCGTCTCTAATCTCGAGGCGGCGATACCCTGGAGAACCGATTTTGGAGACGATGGGCGACTCCGAGATGCGGTTATTTCCTAGGCGCATAAGATGATAGGACTGCGTGAACCAGTGCGGGGCGTTGATCCCGCGCATGATGCGGAGTATGTCGCATGGTGGACCGCTCACTTTTTTTATTGGAAAAATGAACCTGATGAGCTCAAAGAGAGAGGCATCATCCTTTTCGTCGACAGGGAGTACACAGTGAATCGTACCATCGCGCTCGACCACAACTGCACCGTCGATGGTATCCTTTGCAGCATAGTGCACAAATCCGAGGATATCGAATGTATGGGAAGGAAATGCGCGGGTGCGTTCGATCGTCTCCGCAAGGCGTACGCAGGCGAATTCTCGCGAACATAGAAATCGATCCACTTTCCCGCGATCTGCGAAAAAGTCACTGCGATTCCACATGGTCGCCTCTCCTCGCCCGCGCTACTGCCGCAAGCTCAGTGATAGGCCTGACCCCGCTGCTCGTCGATATAGTTGGCGGCCGAATGAGCCGCAATGGCGCCATCTGCAGCTGCGGTAATGATTTGTCGGAAAGGTGTCGACCTCACATCTCCCGCGGCGAACAGCCCCGGCAGACTCGACTGCATGTTGCAGTCAGCGACGATATACCCTGTTTCGTCGAGCTTCACATTTGTACCTTGAAGAAACTGCGTTTGAGGAATGGAGCCGATGAACACAAACACGGCATCGAAGGCTTCTTCTACTTCTTCGTGCGTCACAACATTCTCGAGTACCACAGAGCGCACTTTTGTGTCACCCTTGATCTCTTTTGCAATAGTGTTGAAGCGCACTTGAATCGAAGGATTGGAGAGCACGCGCTGGCCGAGGGCCCGCTGTGCTCTAAAGCGATCGCGGCGATGGATCATGACGATCTTGTCTGAAAGCTTAGAGAGGTAGGTCGCCTCATCGCAGGCCGCATCGCCGCCCCCAACTACGAGCATGCGTTGCCCCTTAAAGAAGGGCCCGTCGCAAGTGGCGCAGTACGAAACACCTTTGCCGATAAACTCTTTCTCACCAGGGATTTCGAGCATGCGATGCTTCGCTCCTGTCGCGATGAGCACAGTGAGGCTCTCAATCGTACCAGCGCTCGTCTCGATCAGAAACCGGCCGCTCTCTTTGGTAATACGAGATACGCTACCGTCAAAGAATGCGCTCCCAAACTGCTCGGCTTGTGCGCGCATGCGCTCAGCGAGATCGTACCCGTTTATCGGTTCGAGGATGCCAGGATAATTTTCGAGATTGTCGATAAGAAGCGCTTGTCCTCCCGGGGCCATTTCTTCAATGACAATCGTCTTCAGATTCGCTCTGGCACCGTACTGAGCAGCGGCAAGCCCTGCAGCTCCGGCTCCAATGATGGCAAAATCGTACACATCGTTCATGTGAGAACTCCTTCAATCTTTATATATTAAATATTATATATATAAAATATATGCATTTCAAGGTGAACCGCGGAACACAAGCGCGCAACCGCCGTCGGGAGCCAGGTCGATATCCTGTTCATAGCTCGCCCCCGCCTCCTGAAGCAAGGCTTCCAGCACCGGTGAAGGCTGAATCCCCGATACATTTTTACCATGGAGTTCAAGGATTCGAAGGCCTTCAGGCTTGCAGATATAGATGATGGAAATTGTCGTTTTCGAGCGTGTCGCATATGCGCGCGCGTACGCGATATCTAAGATTTCGAGGAGCGCGAGCGAAAGAGGAACGAGACGATCGACATCGAGTGCGCAATCGTCGGCCTTGAGGTGAAGGCGCACGCTCGATCCAATTCGCTCCAAGGTTTCTCGGCGGCACGACAGAACTGAGCAAAAAAAGCTCCAGCAGGAATCTTATCTGGTTTTTCGGCTTGATACAGAGCCTCATAGACAAGTGCAATGCTCTTAACTCTGCCCTCGAGTTCGCGGAGAAGTTCATCTGCAGGCTTCGAGGGAGCCGCCGTCTGCTGCAGATGTGCCAGACTCGCGACGAGTTGTAGATTCGTCTTCACTCGGTGGTGCATTTCGCGAAGCATCCTCTCCTGTGTCGCCAACGATTCCTCGAGGCTCTGTTGGTAGAGATGCATCGCGCTTACATCGTGAATAACACCCACGGTCTGCGGCGCAACACCCTCAAGACCTGAGATGAGCGGAATCTCGAGATTCCTTTCACCATACGCATTCACGGTGGCATACACTACATGTCCGTCACGATGCAAAAGCCTCACTTCGAGCTCTCTCGTCATTCGATTTCCCGACCGACGCTCGTCAAACAGCTTGGGGGGAGTTTCGGGAAATGATGCTGCACGGCGGATCTTATCGATCACAATGTCGCGAGAAATATTCGGTCTGTCGTCGGGGTGAATGATGAGGCTGAAGTGCTGTCCGATGAGCTCGGAGGGCTGATATCCAAGAATTGAAATGGATTCGTTGAGAAATAGAAAGTAGCCGCGCTCATCGAGTATATATACGATGTCCGGTAGAGAAGAGAGCAGTGCCCGCAGCTGTGTCTGTGCCGCCGTTGCTTCGCTCATAGAACCATAGTAGGAAATGGCTAGAAGCGCGTCAATACGAGTCGGAGGACATAGCGCAGAGTACGTACGAAATGCTATTATCGCGTATGGCCTTCAGTTTCCATACCCACACTTCATTTTGTGATGGAAAAGCGGACGCAGCGACAATGGCCGCCACCGCCTTTCAGCATCAATACACCCATCTCGGTTTCTCGGCCCATGCGCCTGTCCCTTTCAAGACAAGATGGAATTTACCATGGGATCGTGCCGAAGCCTATGTCGAAACAATCCGCGCACTCCAGCGTGAATATTCTGCAAAAGGAATGAAGATTTTTCTCGGCCTCGAGACGGACTACGCACCAGGCATCACAATGCCCGACACACCTGCCTACGACCCTTTCGACCTCGATTATCGAATCGGATCTGTTCACTACATCACCGCGCGGGGAGAAGAATTTTTCACAGTCGATGAACCTCAGGAACAATTCACAGCAAAGGTTCTCCGCTGGGCACCGGATGGCGATTATAGCCGAATTTGGAAGCGTTACTGGCAATACATGGCTGAGATGATCGAGCATAATGGTTTCGATATCATAGGCCACTTCGACCTAGTTAAAAAGAATAACGCCGACGGCAGGTGGTTCGACGAGAGTGCCCCCTCCTATATCGACGCTGCGTTCCAGGCTGTCGATCTCGCTGCCGTGCGAGGGACCATTGCGGAGATCAACACCGGCGGAGTGGCTCGCGGTAAACACCACGAGCCCTATCCTTCATGGGCGATACTCAAGAGAATGAGGGACAAGGGGGTGCGGATCACGATTGGCGACGACGCTCATGCGCCGACACACATCGGCACCTATCAGCATATCGCCATCACCGCAGCCAAAGAAGCTGGTTACAAATCGCTCTGGTATATGGATGCTCCGCACATATGGAAGGAAATCGGTATCGATGAGCTTTAGCGATTTTTACGTTCGTCGCTTTTTTGACATTCCACGCAGAGCACTGCGTAGGGGATCGCCTCGAGGCGTTCCTGGGGTATCTTCTTGCCACATTTCGCGCACAGGCCGTAGCGACCCTGGCTGATGCGCAGCAGGGCTGATTCAATCGCACGGTAGCGCTTGAGGTCCTGGGAACTGAGAGCTTCGATCATAATGCGATCGACGTCGTCGGACGCGATATCCGCTGAATCTTTCGGATCGGTTTCTGAGAGCACCGTCTTAAGTTGCTCGTTCGATTCAGCGATGGTATCCAATATCTCTTGCCGCTGCGATAGCAGAAGTTCTTTCATCCGTTCGATGAAGGTATTCTCCATCTCTCTCCCCCTCATCAAGTGTTGCGCAAGTACCCACTTGCAATGGTTGGGCACAATGCATCACATTGATAAAAATGTCAAGATGCGCGCCGCTCCAAGGCTACTATCATGTTGACATTCGATGCAATGGCTCATAGTATTTCACCTGCGTAGATGGCGCAAGCACAGTGGTGAGTTCGCCGTATGCGCGGGCTTTTATATTTTAATTTAGGAGTATGTGTGGCTAAAGAAGAAGCGATTGAGGTAGAGGGAATCGTCAAAGAAGCTCTGCCGAACACGATGTTTCGCGTCGAGTTGGCGAATGGTCATATCATCCTGGCGCACCTGTCGGGAAAGATGCGAAAACACTATATCCGAATTGTTCCCGGCGATAAAGTAAAAGTTGGTTTATCGCCGTACGACTTAAACCGTGGGCGGATCATTTACCGCGAGAAATAACCTGTCGAATGCGGACCCAGGTGGCACCCCTGCCGCCGTGCCGACCGTCCGCGAACTCAAACTCTCCCGCGCGCAGATTTTTCTCCAACTCATCACGGACAGCATCCGCCAGCACTTGCTCATCGCGCGAGTGGTTTCCTTTCCCGTGAATAATACTCACTTTTTCGAGCCCTCGCGCAGCGCAGGCATCGATGAAGGATCGCACGGCAGCGCGGGCTTCCGCTTCGCGCATGCCATGGAGGTCGAGCGTCGCTTGAGGCAGACGCTTTTTGTAATCAGCGCGCGAAATCGGACGCGCTGAAGAGCGCGCGACTTCGCCGTCGCGCGACGCACGCTCCGCGGAAGCCTTACTGTCGCCTTCGCCATGCTCT
>CAYXOW010000060.1:0-4291 GCA_964466815.1 uncultured Treponema sp. | reverse complement strand
CTCCGAAGTCCATCAGCACAACTAGGTATCATATATTTTGTTTTTTTACAGCTGCCTGCCCCTTCTTGCCGCTAGGGAACCACACCGCTATCATTACGCGAGGAATGCACTTAAGGAATGCACAAATGATATTGAAACACCGGTACCATCCTACCAATTTCAAATTTTTTACGTGGCTCGTACGACACACGTACGGCTATTGGATCAGATGGACATATAACGTTGTTCCCATCAATCGAGATTTATTTTCGACGCTGAAGCCTCCTTTCATTCTCGTAGGCAACCACACCACGCTCCTCGACCCTTTTATCGCAAATGCATTCATCCCCTACCCGGTGCATTGGGTTGCAAGCGACGGCAATATGCGCAACCCCATCATGCGATTTCTCCTCATCAAGCTTGTGGGGAGTATCCCCAAGTCGAAAGCGATTCCCGACATCGAGACGGTGAGTTGGATCGTCGACCTGATCAAGAAGCGGCATGGTGTTGTCGGTATGTATCCCGAGGGCCAGAGCAGCTGGACCGGCACGCCCTTCCCCGCCTTCTACTCGAGCGCTAAACTACTGCGCCTCCTCCGCGCGCCCGTGGTGGTGGCAAAAACAAGGGGGGGGTACCTCACGAAACCTCGTTGGTCGCACGTGCGACGACATGGCCGCACCGAAATTGAATTTTCGATACTCTTCACACCCGAACAGCTCAAGAGCATGCCGCTCCACGAAATCGATCGCCGACTCAACGATGCCCTCGCGTACGACGACAGCGCCTGGTGCAAAGAGCGAAACATTATTTTCAAGAGTGATCGCGGAGCGGAAAGCCTCGAACTCGCGCTCTACATCTGCCCTCGATGCGGTGCACACGCGAGTCTCCACAGCAAAGGGCGATTTCTCACTTGCGATAAATGCGGTTTTTCGATCGAGTACGGCGACGATTCGAGGTTGACTATCGTCAATCATGGCGATGCTTCGGTGCATTCAGACCTCTTCGGAAACCCGAGTCGCGCGAGTGATGCCCGCGATGCAGGGAATGCTCATGAAACCGGTGCTTCCGCTGGAACCGGCAGAATATTCTTTCCTGAAACTGTGGCAGCCTGGATGCCGCTCCAAAACGAAATGCTGAAACATACACTCGAGGTCGCTCTTCGAACAAAAACCGCTGAACCAATCTTCACCGATGAGCTTGTGCGGCTGCGCAAAGGAAAACGCATCGATTCCATGAAGACGTTGATACGCGGCAAAATCGCACTCTACACCGACAGGCTGGAATTCACTGCGCAGCGCGGATCGGCGGCAACCCCTATTATCTTTCCAATCGACACCGTCGATGCTGAGGGCGTACTCAAGTGGAATTTTTTCGAATTCTATCAGGGCATGAACGTCTACCGCGTCGTATTCAGCGACCCGAAGGCATCCGGCAAAAAGTATGCCGACGCCATCGGATTGCTGCGCGAAATCAATAAAGATCACTTACCGGGATTATAGAAGTTTTCTCCCGGAAGGGCGAAGCGGCGCTTCTTCGCAAGCACAATATAAATTACGGTCACCAAAATCTGATACACCACTGCGATGCCGAAGAATATCCAGAACGGGAGCATCGACCCCGTCGTATAGGCTTTGGCGGGTAGATTGATCGCGAGGATGAAGGGTATAGCGAGCACAAAAGTGAGTCCAGCGGAGAGCATGTAATCGGAAGTCACTTTCGTTTTGAACTCAGGGTCCATCACTCTCAAGAGCGCAAGCCCTGTGGAGAGCGTACCCGTCGACACGCCATAGAGCATCAGCATGCGCTCAAAGCGGAAATCTCGGAACATCCTCGAACTCACCCATGGGACAGTGTAGTACACCATGAAACCGCAGATTGTGGACATGAGAAGAATCGGGAACCAATATTTCCCCACAAAAACGAGCGAAATCGCCGCGAGCGCACCAGCCACCATATAGTCGACCGAGATGCCCGAAATACGCGTCATCGATTCATCGTCGATGACATACCCAAGCTTGAGCATATCTATGATTTTCCGCATGATGATCGCAATAATGGCCGAAAAAATGAAATTGATTCCCCACAAGTTGGTGGCCAGCTCCATACCCGCTTTGCCTGCGAAGGAGAGGAAGAATGTCAGCACCTTGAGAAAAAGAAAGCTCAAATAGTACACGAGCACGACAATAGCCACATGAAAGCTGAAGGAGTCGATCGCTTCGGAGTCCGTGGTCAGTCGGCCGCAATTCGTCCTCTCGGTTCCGCGTGGAACAATACCGGTGAGCATGGCCTTGTCGTTCATCATCGTAAGCTGGTCCTCCTTCATCCACCCTTTGCGGATGCCTTTGTGGATGAGGAGCATGCCGCCGAAACATGCCCAGAGATAGCCGATTGCGGCAAAAGTGAGGCCAACGGTCGCGCCGCCCTCAAATCCCATTGACTCCCACCCTTTCCCAATAGCGTACGCTTGGCCCGGTCCGAGCGCGAATCCTAAAGGAAGATGGAGACCAAAGGAAGGGAATATATTCGGTAGGAAAAAGAGTGTGAGCAGAAGCCCAAGAATCGCTTGAGAGGAGTATCCAAAAAGAATAACCGCCGACATGCCGAGTACGCTGCCGTTCGACTTAGAACCCTTGATCTTCGGAGGTGAAGATCGCATCGACATACTGATGAACGAAATATTCAGGAGATGGTAGACGAGGTCGCCGAGCCTGTTCGTGGCATACCCCATAGGCGGCAAGAGATAGTTATAGACAGGCAGTAAGATAAAGCCCGCAGTAAGCGCGTTCGGAACCAAGTATTTCTGAAGGAAAGGAATTTTCGCACGCAAGAGCGTCGCGAGCACAAGGGCAATCGAGATGAGTCCCGCGTCGATCACCATTTTCCAGCTGAAGTCCATAGCATGCTCCTTGACGAATAGTGTAAAATCGTTCCAACAGCCGCGCAACGGGGACCGAAGTATGGATACTCGCGATATCGCAAAACTCGCCACATGCAGCCTTTTCAGGGCGATTCCCGTAGAGCGCTTCGCCGAACTCATGCGAACCGCGAAGTGGCAGGACCATCGCTACCCGAAAGATTCTCTCATCTTGCTGCAGGGGTGTATGTACGCCTCGCTCTACATTCTTCTTGAGGGTGCCGCGTACGCGGAGATGTCGGACGACGAGGGCCGATGCATGCGCATGGAGACCTTCGCGCCTGTAGAGGCGCTCGCAAGCGCGGTGCTCTTTGCGCCAAAGCCAGTGTTACCCGTCACTGTCGGGGCACAGACAGAGTGCCGCGTCATCTCGATTCCTAGAGAAGAACTACTCAGACTCTGCATGAGCGATAAAGCGATTCTTGAGGCCTGCCTCTCGGAGAGCGGCCAGCGCATTCAGTTCTTAAGCGAGCGATTGAGGCTCACGCGCTTCGCGACGCTACGGCAAAGAATCGCGGACTGGCTGCTGCGCAAGGCTCAGGCAGGTGCAATAGCGGCAGGCCCAACAGCAAACGCGGGAACCAAGAAAGGCGCCACTGACGCACACACAAGGGCGAGTCCAAAGTCCGGGCCAGTCGCGGACTTGCGCGGTACGCCACGCGAAGGCTCGTCCGGCATTAGGGTCAAGGTTGAGCCGTCTTTAGAGAAACTGGCCGATCTCTTGGGCGTCGCCCGGCCAAGCCTTTCGCGCGAGCTCTCACGGATGAGGAATGAAGGACTCATCGACATGGAAGGAAGGACGATTATTCTGCGGAGCCTTGAAGCTCTGCGCCGCGTCAGGAGTTCGAAAAACCGCCCGCGATGAAAGTGTCGATGATCGAGCGTGCGATACTGCCCTTCATCGGCATTTCAGGGAGATCATCAGCCGTGTACCAACCTAGATGATCGAGTTCGGCGCCATCGGGATGCGCTTCGCCGGACGCCCATTCGGCAGTGAAGCCGAGCATGAGGGAATCGGGGAAGGGCCATGGCTGCGACTTCAGATACCGTAAATTCTTGATCTCGATGCCCGCCTCTTCGCGGATTTCGCGCGCGGCGGCCTCCTCGATCGTCTCGCCCATCTCGACGAAGCCTGCAAGGAGACTGTGGCGTTTGCCGGGGAAACGAACATTGTGCCCGAGCAGAATCGCGTTGCCCTTTCGCACGAGCACGATGACCGCGGGCGACATGCGCGGGAAAAAGAGTCGCTTGCAGCGCAGACAGAAGCGCGCTCCGTGGGCGTGGTCGTCGAGCGGTTCCTCCACCTCGCGGTGGCCATTCGCGTCGACAAGCGGGCTGCCGCATGCGCCACAGTACCGCGAAACCGAGGCCCATTGGGCGTGTGCCTTCGCGAGAAGC
>CAYXOW010000059.1:12936-13688 GCA_964466815.1 uncultured Treponema sp. | reverse complement strand
GATGAGCCCAGCGTTCGCGTCGATTTCGAGGTTCTCTGGGCAGGATATTTCTATGGGACCAGCAGCCGGATAGCGAAGTCGCACTGTTCTAGCCGCCTCCAGAAGTACCGCCGCAAGCCTAAAGCGTTCGCGTATGATCCACGATGCTGGGTCCTGTTCGAGCTTCGCCAGCATGAGGAGATCGGCGACGATACGCTCCATTCGGCCTGCTTGATGTTCGATGACCTGAGCCCAGGCGCGTTGCTCTTCATCGATATCTCGAGAGCATCTCGGCGTAGCCTTTCACGATTTGAACCGGCGTGCGCAGCTCGTGCGAAACATTGGCGACGAAATTCTTCTTAATATCCTCCATTTTGTGGAGCGAGGTGATATCGCTGATCGCGACGACCGCCCCTTCGGATTTTCCGATAGCGAAACGTCGCGCCCTCGCCGCGAGGATGGACACACTCTTGTCCTGAATCACCGAGAACTGATCGAGTTCGGCGGTGCCTTCCGCAAGACAGCGCTCGATGAGCTTTCGCAGCTCGGGCGCGCGGAAAAAAAATGAGTTCAGCGGCTGAGTGGAGTCGCGAGGAACACCAAAAAGCCGATAGGCGGCGCTGTTCGCCGCGATGAGCTCTTGGGGGGCGCGCAGTGCGATGATCGCTTCGTCGGTTGCATCGAATATCGATTGGATGCGCTCGCTGAGTTCAGAGACGTGGCGGGACTGGATTTGAAGTTTTTCGTTGAGATTTTTGAGTTGGAGGTTGAGA
>CAYXOW010000059.1:7245-12922 GCA_964466815.1 uncultured Treponema sp. | reverse complement strand
CTCTCGCTTCGCGGTGTACGGCACTCAGGTGCAGCACAAGAGCGACGCATATGATCGAACTCAAGATTATCTCGATCCACAGGGCGAGAATCGCGCTTCGAGAGACGAGGAGGAGCGACAGCGCCGCGACCGCGGCGAGGGAAGTCGCACCGGCGGCGAGCGTCCGTAGTTCGCGTTTCGACTCGTAGATGATCCGTTTCATTGGTCTCTGAACCGATACCCCACGCCTCGGACCGTCTCGATGAGCGCTCCTCGCTCGCCGAGCTTGCGTCGGATCGCGAGAATGTGCACATCGATGGAGCGCTCCGTCACAGCCGCGTCTCCTCCGCGAATCTCCGCGATGAGCCGTTCGCGCGGGAAAACGCGCCCTGGATTCTTCATCAGAAGCTCCAATATCGAAAATTCCGTCGCCGAAAGGTCGATCGAGCGCTGATCGCTCAGAACCTCGTGGCGGGCGCTGTCGAGCGTGACACCGGCACTGTGCACGCGGCGGTCGAGCGCTTCGGGCTCGGCACTCTCCTCGTGCCGCCGCAGCACGGCGCGCAGCCGCGCTTCGAGGACCTTCAGGCTGAAGGGCTTGACCACATAGTCTTCCGCGCCGAGCTCCAGTCCGGCGATCACATCGCTGTCGTCGTCCCTCGCGGAGGTGATGAGGATGGGAATTGCGGCGAGTGTGCTGTCTTTCTTCAGCTTCCGAATGAAAGCGAAACCATCCATCCCCGGGAGCATGAGGTCGAGGAGGATCGCGGCGACAGTTCCGCTTCTAAGGAAGGCGAGGGCGCGTTCCGCGTCAGGCTGCCAGATAGTGTGGTACCCCGCCTTTCCGAGGCTCGTCGAGATCATCAGCGCGATGTCTCGATCATCTTCCACGATCAGTATGCTTTCCATGGTACGCTCACGCGTTCAGCTCGGCGTGAATTCCCTCCACCATATAGAGTATCGATTCGCAGGCATTCGTCATGTGGTCGCCGAGGCGCTCGAGATATCCCGAAACTTGAATGAACTTCGCGACCTTTTCGGCATCTTCCGGCCTTGTGGCGAGCAAAGCGACCATCTCTTTGATGAGCCCTTTGTGGAGGTGGTCGATCTCATCGTCCATGAGAGCGACTTGTCGGGCTCGCGTCGTGTCTCGATGTGTGAAGGACTCGATCGTACCTGAAATCATCGCAGCGCCGATTTCTGTCATTTTTTCCAAAGTTTCCGTCTGACGCCACTGAGGTTCCTGCACAAAGTGCTTGGTCGCTTTGGCAAGGTGGGCCGCGTAGTCTGCGCTGCGCTCGAGGTCGGAAGCCATCTGAATGGCGCAGAGCAGCAAGCGCAGGTCTTTGGCGACAGGCTGCTGCGTCGCCATCGTGGTGGCGACGAGATCGTCGATCTCGAGCTGTAGGGCGTCGATGGCGCCATCGGCCTTCTTTATCTTCTTCGCGGCTTCCGTGTCGCGCTCGCTGAAGGCGCGCATCGCTTTGTGAAGGGCATCGGAGGTCGCCGCGCCCATCGCGCTCATTTTGGTGTCTATTTCCAGAATCGCGCGCTCGAATGCTTCACGCGGCATGAAGTCCCTCCTCCATGGTTCGATCAGCCAAAGCGGCCAGTGAGATAGCGTTCTGTTCGTTCGTCTTCAGGAGCGACGAAGATTTTTTTTGTTGGTCCGACCTCAACGAGGTCTCCCATGAGCATGAAGGCGGTGGTATCGGAGATACGCCCTGCCTGCTGCATGTTGTGAGTCACAATGATGATAGTATAGTCATTCCTCAATTCTGAAATCAAATCCTCGATGTAGGAGGAAGCGATGGGGTCGAGCGCGCTTGTGGGTTCATCCATGAGGATGACATCGGGCTGAAGGGCGATCGCACGCGCGATGCAGAGGCGCTGCTGCTGGCCTCCGGAGAGGGCGAGCGCGTTCTTCTTGAGTTTATCTTTCACTTCGTTCCAAAGTGCGGCTTTGATGAGGCTCGTCTCGACGAGCGCGTCCATGTCGCCCGCGTATCCGTGGACTTTCGCTGCCCAAGCGATGTTCTGGTAGATGCTCTTCGGAAAAGGATTGGGTTTTTGGAAGACCATGCCGATGTGTCGGCGTATCGCAACTGGGTCGACCGAAGGGTCGTAGATGTTCCGGTCGCGGTAGCGCACCTCGCCGACCGTGCGCGTGCCGGGAATGAGCTCGTTCATCCGGTTGAGGGCGCGAAGGAGCGTGCTCTTCCCACAACCCGATGGCCCTATGATGGCGGTGACATTGCGTTCCGCGAATTCGATGGATACTTTTTTTACGGCGTGGTGGCCATCGCCATAGGTGATCGAGAGATCTTTCGTCCGAATGATTGAGCTGTGTTCCTGTAAACTGTGCACCATGGTACAGCTCAATGATACTCTATTACGATAAGCTTTGTGTGAACGAACTGTTAAAAAGCGGTTAAAAGCCGCGAACGTACCCCCTTTTACTTCATCATGTGCATAATATCAGACACTTTTTCCACGTTATGGCGTTGCATCCAGGCGGTGATACCTTCCAGAACCCGTTGCGGCGTTCTTGGGTCCGAGAAAAGAGCGGTCCCGACCTGCACAGCCTGGGCCCCGGCGAGCAGATACTGCAGTGCGTCGTCCGCACATGCAATGCCGCCGAGCCCGATCACCGGGATCTTGACCGCGCGGCTCACCTTGTAGGTCGCCGCGACGCCGATGGGGCGAATGGCGGGGCCCGAGAGACCGCCTGTGCCTCTTGCGATTGCCGGCCTGAGCTTTTCGGTGTCGATCGCCATGCCTACGACCGTGTTGATGCAGGAAAGAGCATCGGCGCCGCCTGCTTCGGCCGCGCGGGCAATCTCGGCGATGTCGGTGACATTCGGGCTCAACTTGACAATGAGAGGACGGTTCGTGCGCGCTTTCAGTGATCGGGTGAGGCGCTCGACGAGAACGGGGTCGATGCCGAAGGCCATGCCTCCCTGGTGGACATTCGGGCACGACACATTGATCTCGTAACCATCGACCCCCGGCCCGGTTCCAAGGTGCGATTCGATGTAGTCGATCACTGAGGCGTAGTCGTTTTCGGTTGAGCCGGCGACATTCACGATAACCGCGCATCGCCTCCGTGCGAGCGAGGGCAGTTTTTCCGCGACGAAACGTTCGACGCCGGGGTTCGCGAGACCGATCGAGTTGATGAGTCCCATCGGCGTCTCGACGAGGCGCGGCGGGGGGTTGCCTTGGCGCGGCTCGAGAGTAACTGCTTTCGTGTAGAGCGCGCCGAGCCCGTCGATGTGGACGAGTTCGTCGTACTCTTCACCGTAGCCGAAGGTGCCCGACGCGACGCCGACAGGGTTCGGCATAGTGAGCGTGCCGATCTTTACGGAGAGATCGAGGCCCTTAGATCGATCAATGTCTTGCGGTTCGAGTGTGCGGTGTGAATTCATAGTGCGCTCGTCTCCCAATCGATAGCTTCGGCGTCGAAGACAGGTCCGTCCGCACACACCCTCAGGTAGCCGCCGGTCGCTGCGGGCAGCACGCACCCATGGCAGGCGCCGACCCCGCAGGCCATCCACTGCTCCGCGGAAAAGTGCGCGGCGGCTCTCCGCTCAGGAGTGAAGCGGGCGAGGGCGGCGAGCATCGGGCCGGGGCCGCAGCCATAGAGGTGCCAGCGCTCGGTGGCTGGCGAAATCGCATCCAACTCCGTAAGCGCGTCGAGCACGGTGCCTTTTATACCGAGTGACCCATCGTCGGTGGAGATCGTTGCGCCCTCGAGGAGCTGGTGCCATATTCGCGTCGTGTCTGCAGGAAGCAGAGTTGTCGCATTGTCCGTTGGCTGAGGATATTCTCGAAACGGCACCATCGATATGCTTCTGAACCCTGCGACGAAGCGGTAGGGCAGCTCTTTCTCGCGCAGCCATGTCGCAAGAAAGAGCATTGGGCCTATTCCGATGCCACCACCGGCGATGAGCGCCGTAGTTCCCTGCGAGGGCTCAGGAAAAGAGTTTCCGAGGGGGCCAATGATATTGATCGAAGTTCCAGGCTCTTGGATGGCGAGCGCTTTGGTCCCCGCACCTCGAATCTGATAAATCGAGTGGGCGATGGCGTGGCGCGACTTCGCGTTCGCCGGATGGAATGCCGCAAAAGCGAGAGGCCTTCGAAGCAGAGTACCAGCACCTGTCTCGGTCATTTTAGGAAGCACAGTAAAGAATTGACCAGGTCGAGGAGAGGGCAGATCCAAAGGCCACTCGAAAGCGAGATGCATCAGGTTGGGTGCGATGAGGGTTTGTATGAGTATTTTAGCTTCAAATTGGCGCATGTGTATTCACCTTTTGTCGATTCTATCAAAAGCTCGCTGTTTTTACACTACGCTGCGATCTTTGCCGATATCTGCGCCGCGAAAAGCGTCATTTCAGGACACGAGATTTTCGCTCGATACACCCATGGAGTTGAGTTTTTCTTCGATATGGTGAAGGCGCTCGGTCATCGAGGCGATGGAACGCTCAATTCGCTTATGTTCAGCGATGAGTGTCTCGATGGGGTCGTCGCTGTCGTTGTCGGGTGGCATGGCGATTCGTTTTGCGATGAGCGGAGTGGCGCCCTTGGAGAGAGCTTCTGCTGCTTTTGCGCGCGCGTCTGGATCGCGGATAGATGCGATGAGGGAGAGACCATCCCAACCGAGCCCTGGATCGAGGTTTAGGGACTGGGCTTGAATCGCAGTGGAAGCGGTTTTCTTAGGTAGACCGAGGACACGCTCGACATAGTCCTCAAAGCGTGCGCCGTAGGTTCGACAGAGCGATTCGGCTTGAACCAGTAGGTGTCCTAGCTCGAGCAGGATCGAGCCATTGCCGGTGAGGCATCGTGTCTTGATCTCCTCCGTCAGCTTGGTGAATTCAGAAACCGTATCGAATACATTCGAGTAGAAACCCATGGCCTCGGCCTTTTCGATAAGGGTGTTGAAGAGAACCCAAAATTCCTGCGTGTGGGGGCGTGCCATCGGTAGACCGCCACGCCGCACAAAGAGTAAATGATGCGCGTACTCATGAATAGCCGTGTACACTAATTGATTGTCGGAGTTGAAATTCCTATTGTGGATGACGATTTCGGCATGAGCGGGTTTATACAGGCCATTTACTTTTTTATTGGTTTTGCCAGAAAAGACAAGTGTAAAAGGAGCGGGAGGCGCTTCGATGGCCTCTAAAATTTCCTTGACTCTATCCTGATTCATGATCTCTCCCATGTTCAAATGAGAGATAGTACAGGAAGCATCGCACACTTGCAATGACTGGACTATAAACATAACCGCGCGAAAATAGACCCGCGCGGTTTATGGGGTAATAAAAGGTTTACGAATCAGCGGTGGAGGGAGCGCTCGATTTCCGGCTTATTGAAGCCTACGATGATTCTGCCGTTCACATCGATCACAGGAACGCCCATCTGGCCCGATTTGCGGACCATCTCTTCGGCTTTGCGCATATCGGCGGCGACGTTGTACTCGGTGAATGGGATGCCGTTCTGGCGGAACCAATCTTTCGCCAATCTGCAGTAGCTGCAACTTGGGGTAGTGTAAATTGTCACAGACATATTCTTCCTCCAGTGTGGGTTGTTGTTGGAAATTTTATATATAGAATTTAATATATATATTGTGGTGCGTCAAGAAGTGTGGGAATGAAAAGTTGAAGTAGCTCATCGATGGCGCGCGTCTTTTATGTGTGGATCG
>CAYXOW010000059.1:4696-7199 GCA_964466815.1 uncultured Treponema sp. | reverse complement strand
GCGCGCTTGTGGCCAGTGTATTCTCTCAACCGATTTCCGGCAATATTATCGTGAGCGCAGGTACAACGAGTACCACGGGCTATTTCTCTGTTTCAAGAGCTGGCCTCGGCGCTCTTGGCGCAAGTCTGCCTCTTTCCGAACAGAAAGACTTTCTGAAAAAATTATCGCTCACTGCGAAGACATCGATAGGCGCTGTCGAGCTCTATGCTGGAAAAATTCGCACACAGGCATTGGGGTATTTTTCTTCGAACAATCTGAGTCATTCTGAGAGTTTAGATAGTTCCGCGCTCATAAGAGTGGCCGCACGGGGTGGATCGCTCGATCCGTGGGGCGCGGCGATCTGCGGATCTGCATACAGCCTGGTCGCGACAGTATCCGAGGTCTATTCATCGGCTTCGATCCAATGGCGCATACTCAATTTTCCTCTGGTCATGATTCTAAGCGCGGGCTCTCTGTACGAAATGCAGGGAGCAAACAATTTTCTTGGGCATTTTCATCCGTGGTTGGCCTTTGGTGTACGCCGCAGTTGGAGCTTCGGAGATGTGGGGTTTCGGACACAAGTGTATCCTGAACTTGTATACGACTCAGAATCTTTTACTCCAGACTCACCGCGAGGTGCAGCGGGGCGCCTCGATGTGCGGCTCCACATCGGAGCTGTCGATCTTCGCGCAGACGCGTACATCGAAAGTGAAGGATTTTTCAGCGCTGCAGGCACGGTTTACGGCTATGATGCTGTGGCGAATTCTCAGTGCAGGGCGAAACTCGCGGCGATTCCGCTTATCGGCGAGGTGTCGATCTCAATGTCTTTAGCATCGTTGAAGGAAGAACGAAGGGCTACAATCTACGAATTTCCAGCCTATGGTGTGTTTGGAAATACGCTGATGCACCAGTATTCGCCGGACATCGAGACGATACAAGTTGAACTTGTGAGCAAACACATCGCATTTGCGCTTTTTGGAAGAGGGCTCGCAGCATCGCTTGCGATTGGGAGAAAGGACAAAAAAGCACAGTGGAAAAACTCATTTTCTTTGAATGGCAGAGTTGATTTCAGTGCAAGCGATCGCTCTGAATGCGCGCTTTCCTTCGGAGCGAACCTCACAGGTGCGCAGACTGAAGGTAGTGATACGAGCTACTCTTTCTCCGACATACAGGATATTGAAGAGAACAGCGATGGCGACGAAAGGAATTTGTTCACCGAAGGCAGTGCGCTTTTTGAAAAATGTACATTCTCTGCCCGAGCGACTGGAAAGAGAGTCTCCTTTTCTTCCTCGATCGGCTTTCCGATCACGAGCGCTGACTCCGATGGAATTTCCGCTAAGTTGCGGGCAGCAATCACGCTGCCACAATTTTCACTCGAAATTACCGGGTCGATGAAATATGCTGGTTCGCCAGCGATTTTTTCTGTTCCGTCCGCGAGACTGTATGTGCGAATTCCATTTTAATAATGTTTTTTCCGACAGAAAGGGGTGTTTTCAAATTCCTCGCCCTACGATACCATCTTCAATAGAGCACCAGTATAGAATTTGGAGGAAGGGAGGAACGCATTGGAAACTGCTCTTCTCGTCGTCGATATTCAGAATGATTTTTGTCCAGGAGGAGCACTCGCGGTTCCGAAGGGCGATTCCATCATCGAGCCTGTGAACAAGCTTCTCTCAGCCTATCCGACAAGCGTGCTGACCCAGGATTGGCACCCTCGTGGTCACTGTTCTTTCGCTTCGTCGAAGGCGCTCCCAGCTTTCTCACTTGACCCCGAAAGCTCCACACCTTCGATTTTGTGGCCCGATCACTGCATTGCGGGAACCGCCGGCGCTGATTTCCATCCAGCTCTTCACACGTGGAAAGCGAGGTTCATACTCAGAAAGGGAACGCATCGGGAGCTCGACAGCTATTCGGCCATCATGGAGAATGACAAGAAGACACCTACTGGCCTCGAAGGCCTTTTACGCTCGCTCGGTGTCACGAGAGTGCTCGTATGCGGCTTGGCCACGGACTACTGTGTCAAGTCGACTGCGCTCGATGCGCGGAAGGCGGGATTCGACGTCACGGTCGTCGAAGACGCGGTGATGGGAATCGACGCCAAGCCCGGCGACATTCAGGCCGCATTCGGAGAAATGCGCCTCGCCGGCTGCGATTTTATGACAACCGCAAATTTGTTGAACCGGATGGAACAATGAAGACACAGAAGATGCGAATGAATTGCTACTACCGATCGGCGCTTTTCACCGATTTTTATGAATTGACGATGGCGCAAGGATACTGGAAGCGTAACATGACGATGCCGGTCGTCTTCGATTACTTTTTCCGTCGAAACCCCTTCGGCGGCGGCTTCTCGGTGTTCGCCGGGCTCGCGACACTCATCGACGCGCTTGAGGAGTTCAGTTTCGCGGAGGAAGACCTCGACTATCTCGCGTCGCTGGGGCTCTTCGAGAAAGATTTTTTGGTGTATCTCTCGACCTTCAAGTTCAAGGGGAAAGTCTACTCCGTGCGCGAGGGCGAAATCGTG
>CAYXOW010000059.1:0-4670 GCA_964466815.1 uncultured Treponema sp. | reverse complement strand
TTGTGCGCATCGAGGCGGATCTCATTTCGGCCCAAATCATCGAAGGGCTTGTGCTCAATGTACTCAATTTCCAGAGCCTCATCGCGACGAAAGCCGCTCGCGTGTGGAACGCGTCGAAACATGGGGCGATTATGGAATTCGGCCTTCGGCGCGCGCAGGGCGCGGATGGCGCACTCTCCGCGAGTAGGGCAGCCTACATCGGTGGTGCGGTTGGTACCTCGAACTCCCTCGCAGGCAAAGAGTTCGGCATTCCTGTGCTCGGCACGATGGCACACTCCTGGGTGATGTCGTATCCAAGCGAGCTCGAAGCTTTCGATGCGTATGCCGACATCTATCCACACAACACTGTGTTTTTAATCGATACTTACAATTCCCTCGAGTCCGGTATCATCAACGCGATCGAGTCTGGAAAGAAGCTCAAGGAGAAAGGCTTCAGTTTCGGAGTCCGCCTCGATTCCGGCGATATCGACTATCTCTCTCGGATGGTGCGCGCGAGACTCGACGAGGCGGGGCTCAAGGACGTGAAGATTGTGGTGTCGAATGAGCTCAACGAGGAGATCATCGCGAGCCTCGTCGAGGATAAGGCGCCCATCGACGTGTGGGGTGTCGGCACGAATCTCGTGACTGGCGGCAGCGAGTCAGCCTTTACCGGTGTCTACAAACTCGCCGCCCTCGATCCTGAAGGCCAGCTACGTCCGGTGATGAAATTCTCGGATAACCCCGAAAAATCGACAAATCCCGGAGTCAAGAACCTCTGGCGGCTCTACGATGACAAAGGCGCAGCCAGACTCGATCTCATTTCCTGCAATGAGGAGACGATCACCGAGGGTGAGGAGTACCTCGTGCACCATCCGAGCGCAGACTGGCGACAGGTGAAAATCGAGCCCGCTCGCGTCGAGCCGCTCCTCTCGAAAGTGATTGAAAATGGCGCGCGGATCATGGAACTACCGGATCTTCGCCAGATTCAGGCGTACATGAAAGAGCGTATAAATGCCTTCGACCCCACCTACCTTCGATTTCTCAACCCACATATCTATAAGGTGTCGATCTCCGAAAAGCTCTACGACCTCAAAGTCTCGCTCATCAATGCGTTCTTCAAGGAGCGTCTCGCAAAACATTGAAGCACGCGCCACCGCCGTTCGACGCGCGCCCGTGCTAGAGGCTGTGCAGCGTTGCGCATCTTTTATCGCCGCCGCTCGGGTTTTTTAAGAAAGGGCAGGGCGCCCGAAGTGTCGATCTTCGACCGGACAGCGTTCAGCACCTCGTCGATGCTCTCACCGACAATGAGATCTTCCAAGATTTCTCTGTGCAGGAAACCCTCGGCGACCATGTGGCGTAAGAGTTCGAGTAGGCTGTCGTAGAAGTGCTCGATGTTGAGAATCGCGACAGGTTTTCTGTGGTAGCCGATGTACCTCCAGCTCCACACTTCGAAGAGCTCCTCCATCGTGCCGATTCCACCAGGCATGCTGATGAACGCGTCGGCTTTCTCCTGCATGAGGGCTTTGCGCTCGTGCATGTCTTTCACGACGAGGAGCTCGGTGAGTTCCTGCTGATCGACGAGCTTGTAGAGACGCTCCGGGATGATGCCCACCACGGTGCCGCCTGCGCGCATCGCGGCTTCAGCTACCACGCCCATGAGGCCGACGTCACCGCCGCCATAGACGAGCACCATGCCTCGCTCTGCCAGGGTTCTGCCGAGTCGCGCTGCGACTTCGGCGTACGAAGGGTGCGCGCCCAGCGACGATCCGCAGAAGACGCAAATCTTGAGGGCTTCGTTTGTTACAGGTGTACTCATGCTCGATTGTTCCTTGTGCGGAGATGTCCGCGATTCGCGTGGGGCTCAGTGCCGTTCGCCGATCCTGCGCACGGTTCGCCGGAGTGCGTCGAAGCTGCTGTCGAGTGGAACTCGCTGGGCTGTGCGAGGGCCTTTCAGCACAATGGCGTCTTCCTCGGCTTGGACGTCGACGACGCCCTCCGCCGCAAGGTCCGCATCGAGCTCGAGAAGGGCCGTGCCGTAGTAGAATGTTCGCGAATTGTGCGCCGGAATGGTCGCGAGCGTCGGCGATCCAAGAAGTTCGGGGTGCTCCCTGGAGTATGCCAAACCGTTCGCGAACGCTCCTCGCGAATTTTCCGTGCCGAGGCAGAAAGTTCTGTCGAGTCCGCCCTCGTGGAGTGCCCAGGGAGTAAAATGCCGACCGCCATACTGCATCCATAGGTCGTTGAAGCTTAGTCCCAGTTCGTCTTTCGGAAGGCCTTTTGGGCCTGGGAAAAAGGTGAGGTAGGCGAGTTTGAGCGCCGAGTTGACAACGCAAAGCCAACCGAGGTCGGCGCTCAAAGGAACAGGCCCCGTGATGAGGTCCGTGAAGCCGATCATTCCAGGAACGACGCTGAGATCAGCCGTTGTGCCATCTCGGCATGGTGCGCACCTCAAATCGTCGAACTGCGCTCCCTGAGCGAGCCGCCTCGTCGCATCGAACTCGGTTCCGGAAGGTGCCGCCATATATTCTTTGGCGCTCATCGAAATGCGGCACCCCGTCTCTAAAAAAGGAGAGCCAAGCGTATTATGACGAGCGATATTGATCGCGATCGGGAGAGAGCCGTCGTTGCCGATCGTCATCGCGCTGTAATACGCAGCGTGGCCGCTTCTTACCAGGTCGACCTTTTCAAACATGAGCGGCATGCGTCCATCAGGACTTCGGAGAGAGAAACGCGCGTAGGCAGCCTCTCCACTATCAAGGAGACCTGACTCCGTGAGTTTCCAAGACTCTTGGGCAGTCCACCCATGAGCGGGGATCGACACGCCGTCGACGACGCAGTCGGGTCCAAAATTGGGCGCGCAGGGGAAATCTCCCGCGATCAACGAGAGAAGTTTACCTTTCCAGTATCCAGTATGCCGATCGTCGCTCCAGGATGTATCCAAATTCATACGAAATTGAGGAATCCAGTGCGCGTTCACGGTGCCCTTTTCACGCCGAATGCTGAATTCAGGCACCATTCCGCCGACATCATCGATTACAGCGCGCACACTCCGATTGCTCAAGACGACAGCATTCCGTCCGACATATCGAATTCTCTCGATTTTCGCATCATTCATAGGCTTTCTCCATGGCGGTACCTCACGCCTGGCGCCTCAGGCTGCAGGCCCGAAGTGCTTGAGCATGACGAGGTCTTCCACCGCGCTTGTGTTTGTTATCATCACCCCCGCGCGCGCTGCTGCAGAGGTGACGAAGACCTCATCCTGCGTCATCTGACCAAAGCGTATCTGCGACGGCGATTCGATATCGAGGGACTCGATTCGCCCGTGACCCTGGATGACGATGGCGCCGTAGGGGCCGCTGTCTGCGATCCGCACGGTTCGTCCAGGAAGCACGGTGAGCTCTTTCGCCGAAAAGTATTCGCTTCTATAGACGATATCGTACTCTTCGTATCCCTCGGCGCGCATTTCTTCGGGAGGACGCGTAGGTTTCGGCTGCATGAAGCGGTGCTCGAAGAAGAGTGGATCGAGGTTGAGCTCCCAATCGAGAAGCTGAATGTAGTAGTCGAGGTCGTTCTTTTTCTCTTCCGGAATGTCCTTCTGGAGGAGTTCGATCGGGTTGTAACTGTGCCAGACGATATTCTGGAACATCGAGAACACGTCGGAGGCGCGCTGGGGTTCGTAAGTGAGGAGCGAACCTGGAGCGTGCAGCACACCAGGAGGCACATCCCAGCCCGTGTCGAGCTGGAGCGCGTAAGCCCTCGAGAGGGCCAGGATATTGTTGTCCCGCTTCTCCCATACCGCGAGGCACTCCTTCACTTGTTCCTTCGTGGTTCCTGGATTGAGACCGAAGAAGGTGTAGGGGAACCAGCCGCCGTGATTGTTGAGCTGGCGAGGGAAAAAATACGCTTCAGGCTTACCTTTTTGACCGATGTGGGCCGCCATGGCGTCGGTGTGGTGGATGTGGTGCGCGAGGGGCTCCTGGTTATCGAAGAATTTGGCGAAGGCCTGCCATCCCTTGTGCTTCCGCATGATCTCAGCACCAAGCAAGTCGGCGCCCATGAGTTCGATCGCGTCGCGGAGGAGGACTCGTTCGTTCTTCCCTGCGTGAATGAAGGACAGCCCCTCGAACTCGGTGGTCAATGGGCCGTTGTCCGCTTTCACTGTCGAGGCGAACCAACGCTCATCGATTCCGCCGCGGTTTGCACCGTACGCGTAATAGTCGTCGGGGTGAAGTTTGAGCCGCTTCCCCGGAATGCAGAACGAGCGCGGTACCCATGCGGGTTCGAGCCGAAGAATTCCCTTGCCATCTTCAAGCGCCTTTTCGATCGTGAGTTCATCGCGGTTCACAGGCTTCCTCCTGAACCTTGATTATATCAGCGCCACGGGTAAAAGCCAGGGGATAGGCGAGGATCACTTTTAGAAAAACCGGAGCTGTCGGCGAGCAGAATAGTGATTATTTCTTAATAGAGGAATGAAATTGGAGGTGGGGGGAATCGAACCCCCGTCCCCGAGCGTGCAATGCGCGCGTCTACAGGTTTATCCGGTCGGTATATTGTCGGGGGTCGGGAGGCTGGCCGGCACGCGAGCGACCCCGTATTCCGGTGTGATTTCCCCAAGGGCCTCCGGACCGGCTCTCGGGTGAGTTCCCGCTAGGTTACAGACTGCCGCGGCGTTGGGAACAGGCCGCCGCGGT
>CAYXOW010000058.1:10813-13705 GCA_964466815.1 uncultured Treponema sp. | reverse complement strand
TGTCGAGATCGGCGAGGAGGCGCTCGGCGTACGCGGTGATTTTGAGCACCCACTGGCGGATGCGCTTGCGCACTACTTTCGTGCCGCAGCGGTCGCAGTGACCGTCTTTGACCTCTTCGTTCGCGAGGCCGGTTTTGCAGGACGGGCACCAGTTTATGGGCATCTCCGCCTCGTAGGCGAGGCCTTTCTTAAAGAGCTGAAGGAAGATCCACTGCGTCCACTTGTAGTATTCGGGATCGCAGGTGGTCACTTCGCGCGACCAGTCGTAGGAGAAGCCGAGCGATTTGATCTGCTGGCGGAACCGGTCGATGTTCGCGTAGGTGGTCACGGCCGGGTGCGTGCCGGTTTGGATCGCGTAGTTTTCGGCGGGAAGACCGAAGGCGTCGAAACCCATCGGGTGCAGCACATTGTAGCCGTTCATGCGCAGGTAGCGGCAGTAGATATCGGTGGCGGTGTAGCCCTCAGGATGGCCAACGTGCAGACCCGCTCCCGATGGATAGGGGAACATGTCGAGCACATAGCGGCGCTTGTCCTTCGGGAAGCGCTCATCTTCGACGGCGCGGAAGGTCTGTTCATTCTCCCAGCGCTGCTGCCACTTCTTCTCGATGTCTCTGAATGGATACTTCGCCATGATCAAACTCCCGGTGCGATCGATTCCATGCAAGAAAATGAAATAATGCTAAGGATACTACCCGAGAGGCTTTCGGATGGCAAGGGCCGCAAAGGCGAGAACGAGGCCGAGCCCGACAGGCCACTGCGGGGTTTTTCGCTCGTTGAGGATGGAGGCGGGAAGGGAGGCGCGGGGGTCGCCGTCGACCGGGATGCCGGCCTGGAGGGCGAGGCCCTTGATGTTGAGAAAATGGATGATGGGGATGCCGGCGGCGAGGTAGTGGCCGAGGAGGCCGCCGTAGCGCGCTGGGTAGCGCTCGCTTTCTCGCCCGCGTTCAAGCTCGCGCGGAAGTGGGCGGATGAGACCCGGTTTCAGAGCAAGCGATGCCGAATCGGAGCCGAAATTGATATCAGCTCCTCCGATATTGATGAAGGCCGCGATCGGCGAAGCCCGCGGAGCAGAGCTCGATATTCCCTTCTGTGGCAGCTCTGCGCTCAGACTCTGCGCTGTGCGCTCGTACACCGTGAGATGGGCGGCGAAGGCGCTCTCGTAATCGGTTCCGCCGACGAAGGGAATATTGAGGCGCGCGGCGAGTGAGCGCGCGTAGCGGGCAAGATCGTCGCTCGGTTCGAGTCGGTATAGGGAAGAGATGCCTCGGTCTCCGTCGCCGCCTGGGGAAATCGCTGCCGGCAGATAGGGGAGCGCGCTAGCGTCGCGAGCGGCCACCATCATCTCGGCATCGCTCAGACCCTCGATGTTCGCGCCGAATTCGGAGGCGCCGATCGAAGTGATCACGATCGGTTGCACGCCAGTCTCGGCGCAGGCAGCGAGGACCGCTAGGAGCGCGCCAGGAAATGAGCCCGAAGACCCCACCGCGACGATCTCGCCAGGTACGAGTTCCAGGTCGTGGAAATAGCGGACGACAAGGGCGGCGAAGGCGGTGCTGGTGACGGTGCGTTTAGCGACAATGTCGCCGACAGTAGTGGTCAGGATACTCGATTCGACGCCGATGAGGCCTGTGCGGTGGGGGTCGAGCGCGGGGTCCATCTCGATACCGAGAGCCGGACGATGGGCAGCGATCGCCTCTTCCGCGCGCGCCATGCGCTGGGCTGCACGGCGCATGGACTCCGAGGCGGGATGCGGCACCTCGCGTGTCAGAATCTCTGAGCCCGCGAAGCCGAGGACAAGCACGACGATCGCCGCGACTACACGACAATAGATACGACGCTCGCGACAAGCACGACGGGAAAAATTCCGAGCGTTCTTGACGCCCGATGGAGACGCGGGCCCTTCTGTAACTTCCGCCTTTTTCATTGGCCTTCCATCAGTGTGCCACAAGCATGAGCACCGCACGGGTTGCCAGCGTAATCGCCGCGCTCGCGAGCAGAGTTTTCCACGGCCCCTGTTTCCACGAGTCGTTCGCGATGAGCCCGGGCACCACATAACCGATCGCCCGCAGTTCCGGCCCTGCAATAGGGAACCATCCAGCGGGGAGCCATCCGGTGAGCGCGTCCAGAAACGCGCCTGCCAAAATTCCCGCAAGAATAAAGGCCATGAATCGCCGCCGCCCAAAAAGGATCGTGATGCGCGACAGCAGTTTTACCGCGAAAAACGCGAGCATCGCGGCGATCCAGGTCATGAGGATGCGCAGCGGTCCATCGACATAGAGAGCGAGGTAGCCCGGAGCCACGAGGCCACCGGAGAGCCAGCCGGTCGCCTCACCGAAAAGAAAACTGAACACTATCGAAACGACGATCGAAGCTCCGGTCACTATTCCCTCCCCCAGCTCGAGCCGCGCCATGCGTCGAGCGATTCCGTCAGCGCCATACCCGGCCCCTTAATATTTCCCGCGCAGAGAAGATCGATACTCTCGGGCTTAACCGGAAGTATCTCGAAGGTGGCCTCTAGAACCGCCTCCACGCTCGATTCCGACGCACGCAGCGCGCGCACCGGCGTACTCCGAAGCCCGACGCTGGATCTCAGCGCATCCGGCCGCGCTTTTGAACGCCCGACCCGCTGCTCCGGGTTCCGAAGCGTGCTTCGCAGGAGCCGCCGCGCGAGCCACCCGCTCATTCCGAACACGATAACCGCGTCCGCGCCGATTTCTGCGGTAAGCTCTGAGAGCTGAGACGCGCGCCATGAACGATCGTCTCGGTGGTTGAACACGAGAATTCGGCTGCGCTTATTGGTACCGGGGGCATCCAAAGGCCTCGAAAGCCCGGGATCGCATGAAGTGCCTCCGTCTGCCTTTTCCTCAGCCCCCTCCACCTCACGGGGTCTCC
>CAYXOW010000058.1:771-10803 GCA_964466815.1 uncultured Treponema sp. | reverse complement strand
TACACAGTTCGATCGTCGACTGGGTGTCGTTCGCAGCAAACGCGTTTACCGCACGCACCCGCACGCCGTGCCACACGAACTCGGCAGAAGCGCGCACCCCCGGATCGGACTGGACCTTCAGCATCCCGCACAGGGCCACTTCGCGCTCCACACCGCACTCTTCGCACACCTCGAGCGCGAGCGCGAGGTTCTCCGCGCACATCGGATAATCGAAGTGAGGGCACATTGCACGCACACGATCGTCTGCCGAGATGAACCGAAGGTCGGCGGCCACCCTGCTCCCTGCACGCTCGAAAATTGCCTTCAGCTCTTCATCCAAGCCCTCGGCACCAATAAAAACCTTCCCACGCTCCGGCACCGACAGCGCCAGCGTTGCCGCCACCTGCCCAAGCTCGACCCCCATCGTATCTTGATGATCGGCTCTCACATTCGTAATGACACCAATTGTGGAGCGCGCGAGACGATGTTCGAGCGTCCGTATGGTTTCAGCCTGAATCGCCATGCACTCGGCGACGATCGCCTGCGCGCCCAGTCCGGCCGCCCGCCTAACGAACCACGCGTGCTCCATAATCGTTGCGCCACGTCGCCTGTGTATCGGTTCTTCCGAAAGATCGGGGAGAATGAGGCGGGTGGCCGAGCCCGTGGTCTTCGCACACACCCGAAGTCCACTCTCCGCCAAACCTGCCGCAATGAGCCGCGTGACGGTCGACTTTCCGCGCGTCCCATTCACGAGTATGCGAATGGGAATCTTTTCGAGTCGAGATCTGTGGATTCGATATTCGGCGATACCTGCAGCCGCAAGCAGCGCGCTCACCGCGACGATAAAGAAAATCACCTGCTCAGATGCTCCATAGGAGCAGTATTCTACTTTGATTTTCCCTGATTGGCGACAGCCTCAGCGGCGGCCTTTACCGCATTCTCATCCGCGAGGTAGTAGTGGCGCAGAGGTTTTAGACTTTCGTCGAGCTCGTAAACGAGGGGGATCCCCGTGGGAATGTTGAGATCGACAATCTCCTCGTCGCTCACGCCATCGAGATATTTCACGAGAGCGCGTAAGGAATTGCCGTGCGCCACGATGATGACTCGCTTGCCATTTCGAATTTCAGGAGCGATCGCGTCGTGCCACAGCGGCATGAAGCGCGCAATAGTGTCCTTGAGGCTCTCCGCGAGCGGTAATTCCGATGTCGACAAGGCCGCATATCGCCTGTCTTTTCCGGGAAATCGCTCGTCATCCGAAGTGAGAGCTGGCGGTCGTATATCGAAGCTGCGTCGCCAAATACGCACCTGCTCATCGCCGTATTTTTTCGCAGTTTCGGCCTTGTTGAGCCCCTGGAGCGCCCCATAGTGTCGCTCGTTGAGGCGCCACTCTTTTCTGACAGGTAGCCACTGCAGATCCATCTCGTCCAGGATGAAATTGAGCGAGCGCACCGCGCGTTTCAACACCGAAGTGTAGGCTATGTCGAAGGTAAATCCTGCCTTTTTAAGCGCTGCACCGCTCGAAACAGCCTCATCGACTCCTTTCGGAGTGAGATCGACATCGGTCCAGCCGGTAAATCGATTCTCGCGGTTCCACTCACTCTCACCGTGTCGCACAAGCACTAGTGTATACATTTTCAACATCTCCTTTTAGAATATATGGAAATACGCTTTACCTTTCAAATCGGAGCGTCGCTCCGATTCGGAACTACATTCTAATATTTTATAAAAACAGTGGCGCAGGATCAGCACTTGATCGTAATATAACATTCTCAGACAAGCCTTCGACGCAGGAGCGGACACTCATGATCACTTCGTACATTAAAATCATCATCACTTCTTTCATCACCTTGTTTCCTGTCATCAACCCAATCGGCACCGCGTTTATCCTCAATCCTTTTTTCGTCAACCTCGAACCGGGCGACCAACGTAAAATCGCGAAAACCGTCGCGATTTACGCCTTCATTCTCTGCACCGTGACCCTCCTCGCGGGGCAGTATATCCTCGAGCTCTTCGGAGTCACCGTTCCAGTCGTGCAGCTCGCAGGCGGTATTCTCATTGCGAAAATGGGGTGGGATCTCACAAAAGACGACGAATCTCCCGAAAAAGTCGATCTCGGCAAAATAAACTCCTACGAGCTTCTTAAAAATCGACTCTTCTACCCCATCACCTTTCCCATGACGACCGGGGCGGGAACCATCTCGATTCTTCTCACGCTCGTTGCTCGAAACAAAGGAGCAACCTATCTGAACAGCCTCGCCAACATCAGTGGAATCGTCATTGCAGTGTTTGCGATGTGCATCCTCATTTTCATTTTCTATTCGAGCACAACCCAGATCATTAAGCGCTGGGGAAGGACCGAACAGCTCATCGTCAATAAAATTACGGCTTTCTTCATTTTCGCGTACGGACTTGAGATCGCGTCAAACGGCATCTTCAGCCTCATCAAAGGCGCGGGATTCTGAGCACCACAGTATCGCACCGTATAAAAAAGCGACATCTTCTCGCGGAGCACTATCAGCGCTCACCCATTGTCCTCGCCCATTACCTTTCTCTCATCATTCTGGCCCCCGGCTCCTCCTCCCTTCGCCCCTCCCCCTTGCAAACATTGATAAGTTTTAATATAAATATATCGATATAAACTTATTCCTTATATCGAGGAGAGTCCCCATGTCCCGTTATCTAATTGTAGGCGGAGTCGCAGGTGGAGCTTCCACTGCCGCCAGGCTCCGCAGAATGGATGAGAACGCCGAAATCATTCTCTTTGAGCGCGGCTCGCATATCAGCTACGCGAACTGCGGACTGCCCTACTACGCGGGCGAAACGATCAAGGAGCGCGAGCGGCTTTTCGTGATGACACCCGAAAAGTTCAAGGCTTGGCTCAATGTCGATGTGCGCGTGCGCACCGAAGTGACCGCTATCGACCGAGCTGCAAAAAAAGTGCAGGCGCGCGATCTCGAACGCGGGCGAGAATACTCGCTCGAGTACGACGCACTTGTGCTGTCGCCGGGTGCCGATCCTATTAAACCGCCCATTCCCGGCATCGATGATCCTCGAATATTCACGCTTCGCTCCGTATCCGATATCGACCGGATCAAAGAGTACCTCGACACCAAGCGCCCCGAGCGGAGCATCGTGGTCGGTGGCGGTTTCATCGGCCTCGAGATGGCCGAGAACCTCAACGCGCGGGGATCCTTTGTCACCATCGTCGAGGCGCTCGACCAAGTGATGAATCCCATCGACTTCGAGATGGCTGCCCTCGTGCACCAGCACCTTAAACAAAAAAATATCGAACTTTACCTGAGTTGCGCGGTCTCGAAATTCGAGCAGGCCGGCTCGCGCGTGATCGCGGTGCTTGCCGATGGCACGCGGCTCGACGCCGACCTCATCGTGCTCTCCATCGGCGTTCGGCCTGAAACATCCATCGTGAAGCAGGCCGGTCTCGACACCGCGCCCAACGGTGCGATTCTTGTCAATGCGAACCTCCAGACGAGCGATCCTTCAATTTACGCGCTCGGCGATGCCATCGCATTCCCGCACCCGGTGCTTGGCCTTGTGATGCCCGTGCCGCTCGCTGGCCCTGCGAACAAGCAGGCCCGTGTCGTCGCTGACAACATCGTGAAAGGCGCGGGGACCCGTACCTGGCACGGCGCTATCGGCACCTCGATTGCGAAAGTGTTCGACATCACCGCCGCCGCCGCGGGTCCCGCCGAAAAGATCCTCAAAAAGAACAACATTCCCTGCATGTCGATCATCACACACGGTTCGAGCCATGCAGGCTACTACCCCGGCGCCCAGCCTCTCACCATTAAGACAATCTTCAGCCCCGACGGCACCCTCCTCGGAGCGCAGGTCGTCGGCTACGACGGCGTCGACAAACGCATCGACCTCATCGCGGACTACATCCGCCGCAAGGCGAAGGTCACCGAGCTGGCTGAAATCGAACACGCATATGCTCCTCCGTTCTCGAGCGCCAAAGATCCCGTCAACATCGCAGGAATGGTGGCCGAAAACGTGCTTTTTGGTTTAAGCCAGCAGCTGCAGTGGCATGAGGTAAAGGCCTTCCGCGAGCGTGGCGGGTTCGTGCTCGATGTGCGCACGCCCGAGGAGTTTTCGCTTGGCACCCTGCCAGGCGCGGTGAATGTACCGCTCGACGCGCTGCGCGCCCGGCTCGCGGAAATTCCCCGCGACAAGGATGTGCTCGTGTACTGCGGCGTCGGATTGCGCGGCTACCTCGCCGAGCGCATTCTGCGCCAGCATGGATGGACTGCGGTATTCAATCTCTCGGGCGGGTACAAAACTTGGGAAATCGCTTCCGAACCTCAGTCGCACAAGGGCGTCTACAAGCCGGGTCTCGCCGCGCTCCAGACGAGTCAGACAAGGGGCACCCAGGAACTCCTCCATACAACCTTCGCCGAAGGATCGGGCATGCCCGCGTCGCTCGCGGCAAAGCGTGAGACCATTGTCCGCGTCGACGCCTGCGGGCTCCAGTGCCCCGGCCCCATCATGCGGCTCAAGACCGAAATCGATAAGCTGCCCGAGGGTGGGCGCGTAGTGATAAGTGCAACCGACCCCGGCTTTGTCCGCGACGCGGGCGCCTGGTGCAAGGTTACCGGCAATCTGCTGATCTCTATGGAAGAATCCAACGGCACCTACACCGCAATGATCGAAAAAACGCTGAAACAGAGCAGCATGTTCGCCGCGCAGGCGCAGATGCAGGCAGGTTGGTCTCAGGGATTCGCGCAGTTCGGCGCGATGGGTGCGATGGGTGCCATAGGTACGATGAATGCGATGGCCGGGATGGGCGGCGCAGCTGGTGCAGGGTCAGCGCCCTTCATTCAGATGACACCCAAAGGCGCCACCATCATCGTGTTCTCGAACGACTTCGATCGCGCCCTCGCCAGCTTTGTGCTCGCCAACGGCGCGGCGGCCGCCGGCAAGGACGTCACCATGTTCTTCACCTTCTGGGGCCTCTCCGTCATACGTCGCCCCGCCGCGCCTCGTGTCGCGAAGGACTTTATGGGCAAAATGTTCGGCATGATGCTGCCGAAACACGCCGGCGCCCTCTCGCTGTCGCACATGAACTTCGGTGGTCTCGGCCGCGTCATGATGAAAGCGCGTATGAACGCTAAGCGCGTCGATATGCTCGAAAGTATGATTGCACAGGCGAAGCAGGCGGGCGTCCACATGATCGCCTGTCAGATGTCGATGGACATCATGGGCGTCAAGCGCGAGGAGCTCCTGGACGGTGTCGAGATCGGCGGTGTCGCGACCTACATGGAGGCCGCGAGCGAGTCAGGCGTGAATCTGTTCATTTAAAGCAGGAGCGCCGCTAATTCTGGACGCGCGGTGATAGAAAGGGCTGTCCCGGCATGCCGGGGCGGCCCTCTCGCTATTCGCGGCGCATATAGTGCGCGCACTTCAAAAGTCTGCGCACGTTGCGCACCCAATATCAAGGACTCGGCGGCGCCTGTCCCGCTCCTTCGGGAGCGACCGATCCCAGACTCTGGAAACTCATTTCGCCCGCGGGCGGTCCTGATTCCTGCGCTGCTTCGATCTGCTCCGCAACGGTAAACGGTTCGATCCACGGCTCGATGCCCGCGACGAGTTTCGGCACTGAGATGATCATCATGTCGCTCCAGAGCGGCACTGTGAAAGTCTTTTCGATTGTCTGATTGTTGTCGAAGATGTTGATCTTGATCGTATGTCGCTGCCCCTGCACCAGCGCCTTGTCACGGTCGCCCGGATAGTACTCGGTCGATTCGAGCCTATCGATCGACACTTCCATGCCGTTTATCGCACTGTACGAACCGTCCGGCGCATCCTTGTTGTCGATGAGTATTGTGTGACGGCGGCCGATAAAGACCATCAGCACCATGAGGAAGATATACACCGCGATGAGGCTTCCGCGGACAAAGAGTCGGCGTTTTCGCGCTTTTGGCGAGGTCTGAACGCCGTGCGCACTTTTCAATTGGTTCATGCGCGACCTCCATTCGCAGAAGACTCGCCGACGGAAGCGGTGGTGCCTTCTCCATTGCCGTTCGCGCCCGCTCTCAGGCTGAGGCGCGCGTTCGCAGCCGCTTTCCTCGTTCTCCACGCATACAGCACGAGCGACAGGGCAATTACTCCATAACCGATGAATTGCCGGAAGTATTCGCCGATCATAGCTGAACCGAAGAGTTTCTGTCCTGCGAGCGGCGACACGACGAACATCGCGTGCAACAGCATGACGCCTATGAACACATTTGCGATATTCGCGTGCGTCACCGACGCGCCGCCGACCAGAATTGCGGCCACCGCAAAGAATCCTGTTTGATCATGCGCGTTGTAGGTCGCGAGGTTGCCCATGTTCTGTAAAAAGATGATCTGGCCGGCGCACGCGAGTACCGTCGAAATGACGATGGCTACAATGCGTGTCTTTTCAACTGGAATGCCCGCGGCATCCGCCACCGCCATATCCTGTCCCACCGCTCGCATATCCTGCCCGAGCTTGGTCTTTTTAAACCACACCACGAACACACAGAGGGCGGCGATAACTACAAAAGTCACTATAGGAATCGAATACCCCGCCACGCGCAGCAGGACGATATTGTCCAGCGACTGCCGCACCGACTCCAGATTGAGCGTATTACGAATACCATATCCGCGCGACAGCACGATGGATTTATTACTCATCGGAATCACTGAACCGAGCATGTACATCACAAAGAACTGGTAGATTCCATTCACGAAAAAGGCGAGGATGTAGCCCGTCACCATCTCACGGCCCTTCGCTCTGTTCAACACAAGGCCGCTCATCCAGCCGAGGAGTACCGAAATCGGTAGTCCTACGAGAAGGGCGAACACGAGGCCTTGCCATCCTGCGATTCCATAGTTCACCGCAAAGATAAGCCCAACCTGGCCCGCCATCGCGCCGAGCGTCATACCGAAATTGAGACCCATGCCCGCGTATATCGGCAACAACAGCGCCAACACAAGGAAGGAGTTGCGGCCCAACCTCGTGATGATCTCCTGTAGAATGTAGTGAATCGAGAGTCCCGATGGCGGAATGGCGGCCACCGTTATGATCACGAAGATGATCACGACCGCGTAGCGCGAGAAAAATGTGGATATTTTATTCTTGGCGCTCATTTTGACACCTTTACTTTGCGCGTGAGCGCGTACAGGATCATGCCGTTCGACACAATGATGCGAATGACCTCCGACATATCTGTCTGTAGGAGCGAGTTGATCACGGAGGGCGTCATAGTGAGAAGACCTTGAAAGAGGATTGTCCCCACAAGCACGTTCACCATGCTCGCCTTGTTGATACTGGCCCCTCCAATGAGGATCGCGGCCACCGCAGGGAAAACCATCGGGCTGGGCGCTGTGTAGAGTTGGATAAAGCCGAAACTCTGCTCGTACACTATGATGCCCACCGCGCCGAGGAAGGTCGAGATGATGATGGAGATTGTGCGCATTTTGTCGACATCGACACCGGACGCGCGGGCGAAGTCTGGATTCGATCCCACCGCGGTCATCGCCGTGCCGGTCTTGCTGCGCAGGAACAACCACATCAGGAAAGCGAAGAGTGCCACAAAGAGAAGCAGCCCCGTCGGGAACACGAAGAACTGGCCGATTTTAATGGCTAGAAAATTGTTCAGTATGTGGAGCCAGTAATTTTCAACCGAAATGGTGGTGCGTAGGCCCTTTCCGGCGTAGCCCCAGACCATCGTCGGGTTGTTGTAGGGAAGGATGAGCCACATGATACACATGAACATGATAAAGGAGAATCCGACGTACATCGCGATGGTCATCTCCTCGCCCTTTACTTTGTTCAGTAGCTTTGCGTAAAACCATCCCAGAACGATCGAAAAAGGCATGGAGAGGACGATTGCGCCTAAAAATCCCAGCATGCCGTGCAGCTGGAGCTGGAGCGACAGCGTCGCACCAAGGAGTCCAGATACAAGGCCGAGCGCAAGCCCGAAATTGAGTCCGCATCCCGCCTGGATCATCGGCACCATCGCGAGCACCATAATGGCATTCTGCCCGAATCGGTTCAGCACATCGGACACCGAAGCGTCGAGACGTACGCGCACAAAGGGCGCCATGATGAATAGCGCCACCAGAAAGAAAAAGATGATGATGCGCGGCCATCCGAAGTCTTGAATGAATGTCTTGAGATTACGCATTGACGGCCTCCTCCAACGCGGTGCCCGACATGAGCAGTCCGAACGCGGAAATATCTGCGGTCGGCGGAAGGATACCCGCGATCCGCCCTTCGTCGACGATCGCGATTCGGTCGCAGATCGAGCGCAATTCCTCGAGTTCGCTCGAAACCATCACGATGGTCGTACCGAAGTCACGGTTGTAATGGTGCAAGGTATCGAGCACGAGTTTTTTCGCACCTACGTCGATACCCCGCGTCGGCTCGGACACGAACATGAGGTTCGGCCTGATCGCGAACGCCTTTGCGAGACAGATTTTCTGCTGATTGCCGCCCGAAAGCTCTTTGGCCAGCTGTTTCGTGCTGGTGCACTTGATATCGAGAAGCTGGATATACTCTTTGCAGAGATCTTCCATGGCCTTTTCATCGCGCTGCGAAAAGAGGCCGCCAAGCACTTTCTTCAAGTACTGGCGGTGCACTTGCATAGCGGTAAAAGCGATGTTCCACTCAAGGCTCTCATCGAGCAGAAGTCCCACGCCGCGTCGATCTTCCGAAACGAAGGCCATGCCCATGGCGAGCGCTTTGGCGGGATCATTGAGCGGTACGGACTTGCCTTCGAGGACGACTTCCCCGCCTGCGGGAAAGAGCCCCATGATGCCGTTGGGGATACCGAGTTTGCCTTGGCCCGCGAGTCCGCCGATTCCGAAAATTTCGCCTTTGTGGACATCGAACGATACATCGCGCACCGTTTCGCCCGGCATATCGACCCAAAGATGCCGCACGCCGAAGGACACCTCGCTGAAGTTCCGCGCTTCGGATTGCTGTCCGGCTTCGGCGATGCTCCGTCCCACCATCCACGATGCGATATCGCGAATGCTCACGCCCTGATTCGGAGTGTCTTTCACCGCCAATCCATCGCGGAGCACCACGATGCGGTTCGCAATTTGAAGCACTTCCTGCAAGCGGTGAGAAATGAAGATAATCGCGATGCCTTCCGACGCCAAGCGCCTGAGTGTGGTGAGGAGCACCTCCGCTTCCGATTCGGTGAGCACCGCGGTAGGTTCGTCGAGAATGAGTATTTTCGTTTGTTCGCGGTCGATTTCTCGCGCGATCTCCGTAAACTGTTTATGACCGACCGGCATTTCCGAAATCAGCATGTCCGGATCGAGATCGACGCCGAGCTTGCCTATCGCTTTTGTGGCGCGCTCGCGCATCTTATCGCGCTGCAGTACGCTCATCCGGTCGCCGAACACATCATTTAAAATACTCGACCGCATGGACTCGCGGTTGAGGACAATATTCTCCGTCGTCGTAAATCCGGGAATGAGGCTGAACTCCTGGTGCACCATACCCAAGCCCGCGTCGAGCGCATCAAAAGGGCTTGTAAAATGAACCTCGTTTCCAGAAATTTTAATGCTGCCCTGGAAACCACCGGTTTCAGCGATTACGGGCATTCCGAAGAGAATACGCATGAGTGTGGTTTTTCCCGCTCCATTCTCTCCCACAAGGCCCAGAATTTCACCCGCGCGGAGATCGAAGCTCACATCATGCAAAACGACGTTTCCGTAAAATTCCTTGGAAACGTGCTCGATGGAAAGAAGAGGATTTCCATTCGCCATAATTGTTCCATTGCACATGGGATTGCGAAAAAAGGGCCCGCATCCCGACAACGCCTGAATACGGGCCGGAGTGTGCCGCTTTTTGCGGCGCATCGATTATACTGAAACGAGGTAAGCCGCGCATCGCGCGCGGCTTACATAAAAACTACTTCTGCCACTTGATGGTGTAGTACTTCTCAGGAATCTTCTGCTGCGTGGTCGGCAAGAATCCCTTGCCGAAAATGTAGGTGTCCATGTAGATGAGGATCTGGTTCTTCGCGCGGACGCCAGTGCCCATATCGACATAGTAGG
>CAYXOW010000058.1:0-726 GCA_964466815.1 uncultured Treponema sp. | reverse complement strand
CGAGCGCATCGAAGAGGTCCTTCATGCTGTCTTTTTTCGCCTTGCCTTCGATCACGTTCTTCGCAAACTCGCCGAGACCGGCGGTCAGCGTGTAGCCGTAGGAGAATGCCCAGGTCCCGAATCTGCCTGCGCCACCCTTGGCGACGACGGCAGCTTCAACTTTCTTCATGATGGCGGGGAAATTGCCCGCTTCCTTGGAGAGATCGAGTCCGAGCGCGCCAGGATAGCCCATGAGCGGGGACGGAAGGTCCGCTTCGACGAAGATGCCGCCGTAGGCGAGCAGTTGCTTGAGAAGCGGTTCAGTGTGTGCGTCGTTCGTGCAGAAGAACGCAGTATCCTTGCCATACTTCTGAATCCACTGCGGCACTTTCTCGAGGATGAACTGCTGTGCGCCGGCGACGCCGACATCCGAGGTCGGGTCCGGAGCAGTCTCGAAGTAGAAGTTCAATCCGAGGTCCTTGCACGCCTGCTCCATGATCGCGCGGCGGCGGCCGAGCGTCTCATAGCTCATGTGGCGGGGGAAGGAAATATGCACGAAGTTCTTCGCGCCGAGCTGCTTGGCTTCCCAAATGATGGTGTAGCCGCGCGAGACGAAGTCGTTGGACACCGCGAGATCGGCGGCGCCCTGAATGACGAGCGGATCCTCGTGCGGTTCGCCCGCGAGCAGGAGAATGTCCGGTCTCTTGGCGCGCACGCGCTTGAACGCCTCAGCGGTGCCGGGGATGG
>CAYXOW010000057.1:7528-13800 GCA_964466815.1 uncultured Treponema sp. | reverse complement strand
AGGTTATTGCCCGTGAGCCCGAGGAGCAGCGGCGCAAGAATCTTGCTCATCACGAGGGCACCGAACCCGAAGCCCATCACAACAATGCCCGTCGCGAGGCCTTTGCGGTCGGGAAACCACTTGGCGACTGTGGTGACCGGCGTGACATATCCGAGCCCGAGGCCCGTGCCGCCGATCACTCCATAGCCGATGTACAGAAGCGCGAGCGATCGAGTCGACAGCGCGAGCGCCGCTACGAGGTAGCCGAGGCTGAAGAGCATGCTGCCGCTCACCGCGAGCTTGCGTGGACCTACGCGCGGCAGAAAAACGCCGCCGACCGCCGCCGCGATGCCGAGAAACAGGATCGCGAACGAAAAGATCAGCGAAACCTGCGAATTGTTCCACCCGTACGCCTTCATGATCGGCGTCTGGAAATAGCTCCACGCATAGACGGTTCCAAGACAGATCATAAGCAGTGTAGCCATAACGACTATGAACCAGCGATTTGCAGCAGTTTTCCCACGCATCGTCGACATCCTTTTTGTGCAGGGCTGCGGTCACCATGCATCTCATTGTCGATCTATGATATACTGCTCCGTGCGCGATGCGAAGTCGTAGCGAACGATTTTATACAATTATTGTAGAAGGCATTGATAATAACCCCACCACAAGTTACATATATTTTAGATGTAAAAAATACTCCCAAAATAATGATCGTAATTTTATTCAAAGTCGACAGAGGGGGATTCTATGGAAAGCACCGGCGCCTTCGGAAAAACTCAATCGAGAAATTCGTGGATCAAAGTGTTCTTTGCGGGGCTTGGAATATACTTTTTAACCCTCATTGTCATGATCTTCACCTCCAACACCAATTTATTCCCTACGGTGGTGCTCATCGGCAATTTCATTGTGCCTGTCACCTTCATTGCCTTCTTTTACGAACGCCGTCACTTGAGCAAACTCGATATTCCCACCACCGCGTCGGTCTTCCTCTACGGAGGTTTTTTGGGCGTATTGGCTTCGGCGATCCTCGAGCCATTCCTTGTCCGCCCCTCGGATCCGTTTTCAGTTTTCATGATCGGTCTCATTGAAGAGGGAGCCAAAATTGCGGGTGTCATGTGGATTGCCCGTCGCAGGCGGCCGGTATCGGAGGTTGATGGATTAATCATCGGTATGGCGGCGGGCATGGGATTCGCGGCGCTCGAGAGCATGGGGTACACATTCACCGAATTTCTTTCAAGCCAGGGCAGTTTGAGCGCCACAGTCGGCACGATGCTCCTCCGTGGAGTTCTTTCGCCCTTCGGTCATAGCACATGGACCGGCATTCTCGCGAGCGTTCTGTTCCAGGAGAGCACCGGAAATCAGTATCGAATAACGCGACGAGTGCTTCGGGCGTATCTCTTCGTGGTCCTCCTTCACGCGCTCTGGGATGGTCTCCCGCCTGTCGTCGAATTTTTGTTTTCTTCCAGTCTGTCGGTACTTGTCGCGCAGTTGGCGGTCGGTATTGCAGGTTTTGCGGTGCTCTGGAAGCGCTGGTTGCGGGCGCAAGCTCTATAGCTTCTCCTCAACAGTTATATCATCGAGCTTCCGGGCTCTCGCGAACGTCTGAATACCCTTGAATGCTTTCGGCGTCACGAACACGCGCATGGTAAGTAGAAACACAACCCCTATTATTCCGCTCAAGAGAAATCCCATATTGGAACCGAACGCATCCGAAACCTGCCCGATATACAGGGAACCTATTGGAGTCGATCCAACGAAGACAAGGTTGTACGCGGACATGACTCGCCCCCTCATTTCGTCCGATGCCTGCATTTGCACCGAGGTGTTGCACATGGTCGCAAAGGCCGACATGCCAAAACCGCACAGCATGATGAGCAGGCCCGACAAAATGATACTGTGCTGCACACCTAATAGAATCATGGAAATGGAGAGGATGAATCCAGCACCATAGATATATGCCGGTTTTGGTTCCAGACTCTTTCCTCCCAAGGACATCAGCATGCCTGCAGCCATCGCGCCCACGCCCATCGCCGACATCAAACCTCCGTACCCGCTCGCTTTGAGCCCGAGGGTCAATTTTGCGAAGCTCGGAATGAGTACGTTGAAATTGAGAAGAAATAGGCTCACCACGCCGATGAGGACGAGAAGGTTGAGTATCGTTGTGTTGTGGCGAATATAATACATCCCCGCCTTCATATCGGAAAAATAATCTCCTGAATTCGTTTTGCTCGGTACGCGGCCGGCTTTCATGAACGCAAGCCCGGCAATCACCGCAAGGAAACTAGCGGCATTGAGCGCGAACGTCCACGGTATGCCCACGGCGGAAATGAGGATTCCACCGAGCGCGGGGCCGATAATGCGCGCGATATTGAATATGAGGCTATTGAGCGCCACGGCATTGACGACGGCCGCTCTGTCCTGAACTTGTTCTGAGACGAAGGATTGCCGTGCGGGCCAGTCCACAGCGGTCACGATTCCTGTCGCCGCAGAGATGACCAGAACCTGCCAGTACTGCGCGTGCCCGCCAAACGCAACCCATGCCAAAATCGCGGCAGTTATCGCGAAAAGCGACTGCGTCCATATAAGAATCGTGCGTTTTGGAAAGAGGTCGATGATCGGCCCTATGAACACCGAAAGAAGAAGAGAAGGAAGATACTGAATACTCGTCAAGACGCCGAGGAGAAGGGGCGAATTAGTCAGCTTGAGTACAAGCCACGCCTGGCCTGTATTCTGTAGCCATGTTCCGATAACCGAAATACCCTGCCCGAAAAACCAAAGCCGGTAATCCGACGACTGCAGGGCTGGCAAACGGCTTTTTAGATTCATACGAAACGTTCCTTAACTAGCCTAAGATTTCAGTTATAGCCACTCACCCCAGCCCCACAAAGGTTTCAAAGAAGTGCCGCAGGCGGACGATCACCCGCTCCTTGGTTGCCTGGCGGGTGCCGGAAAAGAGCGAGCCGGGCGGCATGATGGCATCAAGGTCGGTGCCGGTGGTCTTAAGCACGCCGTCGCGCAGGGCATTAGTGATGAATCTCCTCGCTGGTGCTTCCTTGAGGCGCTCCTCCCTGATGATGGTTTCGAGCGCTGCTTCCTTCTGTGCTTCCACAAAGGTTCGCCAGTCTTCGTCGACATTCGAAGAGGCATTGATAGTCTGGATAAACTGCTCGATCAGCTCCTTCTTGCTGCGCAGCTGCATGCTGGAACTGACTGCCTTGTTGATGCTGACCAGAATATCCTTGTTCTGGCAGAGCGATGCCTGGTATTTGGCAACCAGCATGAGGATATAGTCGATATTCACCTCAATCTGGCGCACGAGCTCCAGTTCGAATACCAGGTCTTCGTTGATTTTTTCTTTTTCAACGCGCTCTCTGCGAGCATATTCCTGATACAGGTCGAGATAGATGCTCTGGTAGTCCTGCAGGTCCCGTTCTGTCAGGATGTCCTTGCCTTCAAACGCGTCAAAGGCGGTGAGAATGTTTCTGAGCTTGAGAATGGCACCATAGAGCCTGATGAATTCCTTCTGCTGCTGCTCGCCCACGATGGGCTGCCCGAGCGGGAACTGTTCCTGCACGTCCTGCACCAGCTCGGTGTAGCCGGCATGATGTGTGCCTTTTTCATCATAGCCATGGTAGTACGACTCAAAGTCCCGCAGCAGAATGATGCCGCCTGCATCCTTGTTGCCGAACAGGGCGATCGCCTCGTCGGTTTCCTGCTGCAGATTGCGGAAGCACACGATGTTGCCGAAGGTCTTGACCGAATTGAGAATGCGGTTGGTCCGGGAGAATGCCTGCAACAGACCATGCTGGCGCAGGTTCTTGTCGACCCATAGCGTGTTGAGGGTAGTTGCATCAAAACCGGTCAGGAACATGTTCACCACGACAAGGAGGTCAATCTCGCGGTTCTTCATGCGCTGGGAAATGTTTTTATAGTAGTTTTCAAACTTGTCGGAAGAAGTATCATAATTGGTGTTGAAGGTGGCGTTGTAATCAGCGATAGCCGATTCCAGGAATTCGCGAGACGAGCGATCGAGCCTGTCCGTGTCAAAATCCTCATCGGGGAAGACGTCTTCGATCTCATCCTCATTGGGGCTGAAGCTGTAGATGAGCGCGATATTCAGAGTCTGATGCCGCTCCTGAAGCTGGCGGCGCAATTCCTGGTAGTATTTTTTAGCGGCAGAAATGGAGCTGGTCGCGAGGATCGAATTGAAGCCCCAGACGCGCTTGCCTTCCAGGGTATAGAAGCTTGAGCGTTTGGTTTTTTGGTCAAAATGATCAAGGATATAGCGCACCACCTCGCGGATGCGCGCAGGATCTTCGAGCGCGCGCTCTCGATCAATCGCAGGTACGTCCCGGTCTTCGATATCGTCCCGCATCTTGATGGTGCTGATGTAGTCGATGCGGAATGGCAGCACGTTGCCGTCGTTGATGGCATCGACAATGGTGTAGCAGTGGAGCTGCTCGCCAAATACCTGCTGGGTGGTCTGCAGGAGCGGCCCTCTGCCGCCCACGGCATTGGCCGCAAAAATCGGGGTGCCGGTAAAGCCGAACAGGTAATATTTTCTGAAGGATTTGACAATCTGTCGGTGCATCTCCCCGAACTGCGAGCGATGGCATTCGTCGAAGATGATGACGATTTCCTTTTTGAATACCTCATGCCCCTTGTTGCGGGAAATGAACAGGTCGAGCTTCTGAATAGTGGTAATGATGATTTTGCACCCTGGATCCTCAAGCTGGCGCTGCAGGATTCGGGTTGAGGTATTGCTGTTGGCAGCGCCTTTCTGGAATCGGTCATATTCCTTGATGGTCTGGTAGTCGAGATCCTTGCGGTCCACCACAAAGAGCACTTTCTCAATGTAGGGCAGTTCCGAAGCAAGGAGCGCGGTCTTAAAGCTGGTCAGGGTCTTGCCCGAGCCGGTTGTGTGCCATACGTAGCCGCCCGCCTGGATGGAGCCTGTCCATTTGTGATTGTGGGCAATCTCGATGCGCGAGAGAATGCGCTCGGTTGCAGCGATCTGGTACGGGCGCATCACAAGGAGCATGTTTTCGGCGGTAAAGACGCAGTAGCGGGTCAGAATATTAAGCAGCGTATGTTTGGAGAAGAATGTTTTGGTAAAATCGACAAGGTCGGTGATGGTTCTGTTCTTTGCGTCTGCCCAGCAGGAAGTAAATTCAAAGCTGTGGCTGGTTTTTCTGCTGGATCTCCGCTCGACTTCGTTCATTTCTCTGAGGTGATTTTCGCGCGTGGTGTTGGAATAGTATTTGGTATGCGTGCCGTTGGAGATGACGAAGATCTGTACATATTCGAAGAGTCCCGAGCTGCCCCAGAAGCTTTCCCGCTGGTAGCGGTTGATCTGGTTGAAGGCTTCCCGCAGCGCCACGCCGCGGCGTTTGAGTTCCACGTGGACGAGCGGAAGTCCGTTGACCAGAATTGTCACATCGTAGCGGGAAGAATGGGTGCCGCCAGCTTCCTTGTACTGGTTGATCACCTGGAGCTTGTTGTTGTGAATCTGTTTCTTGTCGATAAGCGTGATGTTCTTGGTAAGCCCATTGTCCTGGCGCAGGTTCTGGACGTAATCAGTCTGAATTCTGCGGGTTTTCTCGACTATGCCTTCATTGCAGTTGGCGATGCATTCGGAAAAGAAGCGTTCCCATTCGGAGTCGGAAAAGTGGTAGTTGTTGAGCGCTTCCAGCTGGCGGCGCAGATTATCTATGAGTTCACGCTCGCCATGGATGGCAAGGTACTCGTATCCCTGAGACTGCAGCAGCGCGAGAAATTCGCGTTCCAGCTCGGCTTCGCTCTGGTAGGAGTCGGGGCGTCCGTAGCTGGGTTCATACTCGGCAACCACCGTGTACTCATCGGTTGACGCGACGATGTTGTAGGTACTCATGCCTTCTTCTCCTTGAAGGTGAGGAGCCTGTCACGGTAGTACTCGTACTGTTTCTTCCGCGCTTCGATTTCCGCTGGCAGCCCGCTGGTCAGGTCGTTGCAGAGGGCGTCAAAGCGATCGAGAATGGAGACGATGCGCTGCTGTTCACCTAGGCTAGGTATGGGAATTCTTGTTTTAAGAATATTATCATTATAAAGCCTAGATATAGTTCCTCCATTTGAAATCGACCACGGTTTCATTAAATACCAGTAATATAAATATTTATTTAATACAATTGATTCATCATTATCTACCCAAACAATATTTGAGTCTTGATAATAAGCTGGTTGTCCATCATATATTACAACTTTTCCTATTGTTCCTGCTGCTGAAATTAAGATGTCTCCTTTCTTTGGGAAAG
>CAYXOW010000057.1:6164-7479 GCA_964466815.1 uncultured Treponema sp. | reverse complement strand
ATATTTTTCTTTAGAAATGTAAGCATCTGGTTTATTTCCAAAAGTTCCAATTTTATAGAAAGGTACGTCACCTGTTGGTGATGTTTCAGATTTCAAAATTCGCTTACACATTAATACTTGTCCAATATCACCTATTTGAATCAATTTGCATAAAGAATTATTTTTCTTATAATAATTTAAAAGCATATTCCTGTAATACTCATACTGCTTCTTTCGCGCCGTAAGCTCAGCCGTAAGCTCAGCCGTCAGCTCAGCCGTCAGCTCAGTAAAAGTATCAAGGATGCGCACGATCTCGCGCTGCACGGGGAGCGGGGGGAGGGGGATTTTGATTTCACTTATAGAAGGTACACTACTGTGTACTACTTTGCTTTTTACTTTTCCTCTTCCTTTCTGCTTTCTTGCTTCTGTTGTTGATAATGCATATGACAGATATTTAGGATCTTGATTGTGTTTCAAAACAACTATATCGCCACCTGCTAAACATTTCTCATGACCAATGTAGGCAGTTGATTTTGCAATATCTTCGATATTCTCACCAGTGATTGCAAATAATATATCCCCGTATTCAAAATATTTTTTATTTGCTATTTGAGATTCATCAGTAAAAGAAACGCACTTTTCAAACCAAATACCATAGGTTGTATAGATTTCACCATAACGAATGCATGGAGTTCCATTCGTTGTTATTTGGTCTCTTGTTATTCCTGATCCCCTGTATATATCAATCGCTATTTCGCCCAGCCTTTTATACTCCACCCCATCCGGGCACAGCTCGTTGATGAGTTCATCCAGCCTGCTCATACCTCACCCTCGATTTCCCTGATGATCTTTGCGATTTCATCCCGCAGCAGCTGCTCGCGCGCGACGATCGCTTCAATCTCCGCGTTGAGCGCCTTGATATCGATGTCTTCCCGGGTGTCTTCCTGCTCGACGTAGGTCGATACCGAGAGGTTGTACTCCTTTTCGGCAATCTCCGCGTTGGGTACCAATCGGGCAATGTGCTGACGGTCCTGCCGTGCGGTATAGACCTCAAAGATATGCTGGATATTTTCCTCGCTCAGCTTGTTGTTATTGGTAACCTTGACGAATTCCCGTGACGCATCGATGAAGAGCGTGCGATTGTCCGGCTTTGATTTCTTGAGCACCATGATGCAGGTGGCAATGCTGGTGCCGAAAAAGAGATTGTCCGGCAGCTGGATGATCGCATCGATGTAGTTGTTGTCGATAAGGTATTTTCGGATTTTCTGCTCCGCCCCGCCGCGATAGAGCACCCCGGGAAAGCAGACGATTGCCGCCGTGCCAGTGGTCGCCAGCC
>CAYXOW010000057.1:0-6154 GCA_964466815.1 uncultured Treponema sp. | reverse complement strand
GAGAGCGAGTGCATGATAAAGGCAAGATCCGCCTTGGATTTGGGCGCCAGCACGCCCGCAGGCGAAAAGCGCTGGTCATTGATGAGGATCGGGTTTGCATCGCCGTCCCAGTGGATGGAGTACGGGGGATTGGAGACAATCACCTCAAAAGGCTGATCATCCCAGTGCTGCGGATCGGTCAGCGTGTCGCCATGGGCGATGTCAAACTTGTCGTAGTCGATATCATGCAGAAACATGTTGATGCGGCACAGGTTGTAGGTCGTAATATTGATTTCCTGCCCGAAGAAGCCCTGCCGCACCTTGTCCTTGCCGAGGATTTTTGCGGTTTTAAGCAGGAGCGAGCCCGAACCGCAGGCGGGGTCGTACACCTTGTTCACCTCGGTCTTGCCATCGATGGCAATGCGGGTAAGGAGCTCAGACACCTCCTGCGGTGTAAAGAATTCTCCACCCGATTTGCCGGCATTGGACGCGTACATGCTCATGAGGAATTCATAGGCATCGCCGAAGGCATCGATGGTGTTATCCTTGTAGTCGCCAAGCTGCATGTCTCCCACACCGTTCATGAGCTTGACCAGCCGCTCGTTGCGCTTGGCAACCGTGGGCCCGAGCTTGTTGCTGTTCACATCGATATCGTCAAAGAGGCCCTTGAAATCCTTTTCGCTCGGCGTCCCCAGCGAAGAAGCCTCAATATTGTGGAAAATGCGCTCCAGTGTTTCATTGAGGTTCTCGTCGGAGGGGGCGCGCCTGCGCACATTTTCGAACAGCTCGCTCGGGAGAATGAAAAACCCCTTGGTCTGGACGAGGTCTGCCCTGGCCTGCTCAGCTTCCTTATCCGCGAGTTGCGTGTACTCGAAATCAGGGTTCTCCGCCTCGCGTTCGATGGTATTGATATAATTAGTGAGATTCTCCGATATGTATCGATAGAACAGCATCCCCAGCACGTACTGCTTGAAATCCCAGCCATCGACGCTGCCGCGCAGGTCGTTGGCGATGTTCCAGATGGTGCGGTGCAGTTCGGCGCGTTGTTGTTCTTTCCGTGAATCCATGAAGGCTCCTGGTGATATGAAATTGTTTGGAATTATCTAAAAACAGTATAGCATAACCCTCTGAAACGCAGAATGGTAGATAAGCATAGATAAAATTAGCGGCGGTGGATAACTGCAAGGGCTGAAGACAATGCCGTCCGACTTCATTTTATGGTAATTATTGGGCATTAGCGACACAGACTTCGTATCTTTGACCACAACGGTACAAACCTCGCTTTAACATCGCAGCAAACAAAATGCTGCAATTTTCCAGCTGCGCTGCGCTTTCGTCTTGCTGGTTCGATGCAGTTGTGGTAACCACATTTTACCAGAGACCACGGTGCCGTTCTCTATCCCTCTATTCACACTTCAAATTTGAAATGGCTAGTGGTCCCGACATAGCCGGGTGTCGTGGATCCCGCAAGTGTTGTCACTTTCCCCATCACCATCACTGCCTTATGGATCATTTCGTTCACCGAATCGACGACAAACAGATTCGTACCGTCGATCACGATGGATCCAGGGCTATTGAACCGCGCAACGGTCCTTTTGATCCTGCGAGCAGTCATTGTCTCTTGTATGTAGGCATAAAAAACTTTTTCGGTAGTTGCTTTCATGTCTGACTCCGGTTGAGAATGGTTATGACTATGTTTATCATGGTATCTTTTTCTTCAGGTTTGGATATGGCGATCGGAAGGGTCAGCGCGGCTAGTCCTTCGTCGCTGATCCTGCGCTTCCCATTTTCATCAAATAGTAGGTTGTTTTTCTCCAAGAAATAAAGGAATAACGCTGCGGCAATTCTTTTATTGCCATCAACAAAAGAGTGATTTTTTTACAATCATATAGAGAAGCATGACCTCTATAATCGATAAAAATTCCTCAAGTTCGATTATTATGGCTGCTCTTTCTGGATTACCTCTTTGCTCAAGGGTTTCATGGCCATAATCATCGACTATTTCAAGACCTTTGGCAAATTCGGCTAAAACATGCACGACATTTCTAGCTTCATTGAGGCTTTTAGTCTGCTCAAACACGCTGCGCACTAATAAACGCATTGAGGCTTGAAGTTGAGTAAAACGAGCCTTTTATTCCAACAACCGTTTCTGATTGATGGTATACCCTTGAACAAGATGCTCTTTAAGCTCTCGGTTGGCCCAAATGCGGAACTGGGTGCCGCGTTTTGAGTTTGCCCGGAAGCCAACGGAGAGGATAGCGTCAAGGTTGTAATGTTTGATCTTTCGGGTGACCTTTCGGCCACCTTCCACCTGAATTACCGAGAAATCCTCGGTAGTTTCCCGCACTTCCAATTCACCTTTTGAATATATGTTTTAAGATGCAAGCCGATGGTGTCGCTGTCCTTGTCGAACAACTCAGCCATCTTTCGCTGTGTCAGCCAGAGTGTATCCGAATCCATCCGCATTTCGGTCTGTATTCTGCCATCAGGGGCGGTGTATATGACAATCTCCCCATGGTCTTTGCTCATACCGCCTCCTGCACATCAATCTTGCCAGTAACGGCCGCACTGATGAGCGCTATGCAGTATTCTATGAGTCGTTCGATAACGATAGTTATCTTGGCCGTCTGGCGGTCGAGAAAGGTGGCGATGGCTTTCTGTTCGGGGAGAGGGGGAGGGCGAAATAGAAATCTAACAGTTGTACATGAGAAATATTGGGCTGGTTACCGCCAAATCCAGTTAACTTAATATGTTCCGCATATTGTTCAGATTTTAAAATTTACCAGAAATATTCAGCCATAGTTTTAAATAGAATAAATTTGCACACTTGTTGATTCAGCCAACCTTGTATATCAAATCGATATTTTCCTTCCTTACCAATTATTGCTCAAGTTATCGCCATAAGCATATCTCCCGTATTACTATTCCTTTTCATTTCTTAAGCCCCCTTAGTCGGCAGGCGTTTTTGGAGGCGCGTTCAATTATATCATACTCCCTTTTTTCTTAGTTTAGCGGCGCTGTACCCCGGCCATCGACATATGCCTAACCAATAAATTGCTCTAGCGAGGTTCTTGCGGAAAATTTTACAGGATCCATAACCGAGGAAATTGCAGCGCTCAATGAGCTAGAACAATTCTAAGAAAGAATAACGTGGATTAATCTTTCACCAGAACAATGGATACACATTATGTCAATCGAAGTACGCGTCAGTCGACAATTTTATTTGTCGCCATCTACTTGGTAAGCATAAGGGGCGCCTGCGATGTAATAGCGAAATTGACCCTTTTTTGTTGTAGGCCTTTTAAAAACAGAAACCGGGTTCCGAGCCATTTTCCCATCCTTTCCCGATTTTGGGTAACAATCGGGTAACAGTAAGGAATTGATTCGAAATCTGGTTTTCCGGTCTTTCACTAATTCTATATAAGAATTAGATTTGCCCAGAGGGGACTTGAACCCCCATGGTTTCCCACTAGAACCTGAATCTAGCGTGTCTGCCAATTCCACCATCTGGGCGGGTGCGGGTGTATTTATAGCGCGGGGCAGGCTTTGGTGTCAAGAATGAACTGCGAACTGGAGTGGCGCCCCTCTGAGCGCGAGGACAGACAGCGGCAGAGATCGAGCGACATTGGCGGCGTACAGACCGCGCTGCGAAGCTGCGAGGCGCGATGGCGCTCCAGCATACTCAGACCTATACTGTCACTATGAAGACGTATTTTGACGGCACAATGCTGTTCGTGGTGATGGAGAAGGGTGAGCGAATCGCACAGGATATCCGCAATCTTATCGCGATGCCTGGCATGCCGAGGGTCGCTTCGGTGGTCACCGCGCTGGGGCTCTTGAAGGACATCGATGTCGGCTTCGGTTCGTATGAGCAGCAAAAGGTGAGCTACGATCGGAAAGCACTGGTTGGGCCGCTCGAATTTTTAGCGCTGAGTGGGTTTGTGCTCAAGAATGAGCCGCAGCCTTTTCACTTCCACGCGGTATTCGGCGACAGAGATACGCGAGCGTTAGGTGGGCATCTGTTCGATGCGGAAGTGGTTACGTTTGTGGAAATGACCTTGTTGCTGAGCAACGCACCTATCAGAAGGGTACTCAGAGATGGCCTCCCCGAGATGAGCTTTAGGTATGATGCAGATTTATCGCAGTGTGGAGGATGAGCGCTGAGAAGCTGCTGCGCGCTGCACACCCCGTGCCGCACACCCCGTGCCGCGTGCCGCGCGAGAGGAGTGTGCCCGCGAGGAGTATCTTAAGCAGTACAGAGAATTCGTTTCATTTATTGATACTAGCGTTTCATAACTTGCGCGATCGCGGGAGTGGAGTTACAATACTCGGGCGCGATTGAGGGTACCTGTATGAAATTATCTGAATGGAACGGCGATTTCGCCGGTATCGACTTTGTGTCGTTCATTCTGATCGATATCGATGGTCGGATGAGGGCGGTGAGCCTGCCTTCGTCGTATGCGAGCGAAGCGGTGCTCCAGAAAGGCATCGGGTTCGACGCGTCCAATTTTGGGTTCGCGGCGGTGCGGGACTCGGATATGGTCGCGGTGCCAGATCTCGAGTCGGCGTTTGTGGAACAAAAAGATGGGGTCAACATTCTGCACGCGTTCTGCGACGTGCGCAGCACAGATGGAATTGAGTTTGCGCAATATCCGCGGACGGTAATCCGCGCGGCGCGGCACGCGTTGCAGGAATCGGGCGTGGGCGACGAGGCGAAGATGCTCGTCGAGCTCGAATTCTACGTCTTCGAGGACGCGCGATTTTCGACGACGGCGGATCACTCCTACTATTACTTGGAGAGTTCCGAGGGAATCGGCGAAGACCACGACGACGGGCCGAGAATCAATCTGTCGAAGGGCTATCACCGCATGGCGCCGGAAGATCGATATCAGTTGCTGCGAAACCGCGCGGTGAAGACGATGATCGATGTCGGCATTCCCGTGAAGTATCATCACCACGAGATGGGTGCGGCGCAGCTCGAGATCGAGCTCGATTTCATGCCGATGACGCAGGCGGCGGATGCGGTGTCGCTCGCGAAGTGGATTTTAAAGAATGAGGCCGATGAGCTCGGGCTCAAGGTAACCTTCATGCCGAAGCCGATGTACGGGGTAGCCGGAAGCGGGATGCACGTGCATCAGTTCATCGAGTACAAAGGCGCGTCGGTGTTTCCCGGAGAGGGGCTCTATGGTCTTTCGGCGACAGCGCTCGCGTACACGGCTGGACTTCTGAGTCATGCGCTGACGGGGTCGCTCCTCGCATTCTCGAACCCTTCGACGAACTCCTACAGGCGGCTTGTGCCTGGCTTCGAAGCGCCGGTGAGCGCTACCTTCGCGCAGGGCTCGAGGGCGGCGGCGGTGCGTATTCCCGGATATCTCGGCAAGGGTGAAGCGCGCATCGAGTTCCGCACAGGGGATGCGACGGCGAATGTGTACTATTTCCTTGCGGCGATGGTGCTGGCCGGCCTCGACGGGATTCGCCGGAAGCTCGATCCGGTGGCGCTGGGATTTGCGAATCCGAGCATACGTGCGCGGCGGACGCTCTCCGTGGGGCTTTTCCATGCGTTGGCGGGATTGAAGAAAGATCACGCCTATCTCGCGCAGGTTTTCCCCACTGCGCTGATCGAGAACTGGTCGGCGCGCAAAGAGAAGGAGGGGGCATACGTGTACAACGCACCTGTTCCCCAGGAGTTTGAGCTCTACTTTGATTGATGCGGAGATACTTGGCGCGGGTTTTACCCGCGCCGTTTTTTTGAGGAGAAACACGATGGCACAGATGGTTCTATCTGGCGATGAGGCGATCGCCCAGGCAGCGCTCGACGCGGGGGTCGCCGGCGCGTTCGCGTACCCTGGCACGCCTTCGACGGAGATCATGGAGTACCTACAGGAACATTGTGGAGACGTGAGGGAGATCGCGCGCGGCGTTACGGATAAAGGTTCGGGTGGCGTCGAAACGCGCGGCCTTGAGGCAACCCCGCGTGTGGCGCAGTGGTGCACCAACGAGAAAACCGCCTACGAATCCGCGCTCGGCGCCTCGCACACAGGGCGACGCGCGATCGTGTCGATGAAGCATGTCGGACTCAATGTCGCGATGGATCCCTTTGTGAACTCGGCACTGCTCAAGATCAACGGCGGCCTCGTGGTCGCGGTGGCGGACGATCCGAGCATGCACTCGAGCC
>CAYXOW010000056.1:12495-14312 GCA_964466815.1 uncultured Treponema sp. | reverse complement strand
CCGCGCTGTATCCTGGTGTGAAACTAATACGCTGAATTGCGAGAAGCGGATGAGCCTCTATTTCAGTTTTTTCTTGATGTGGCGACAGATGGAAAAGAGTGTCATCCGAAAGCGCAGCGAGTGAAGTAAAGGTACGCCGGGGAATGTTGGGAGTCTCTGAAAGTTCGAGAAAATGGGGCAGAAAAGACGCGAGCCGCGATCTGATCTGCGCTGCTGACCATGCGAGTTTTGAGTATACAACGCGCGGTGGAACGACTGCCACTGTCTCGACACAGATAATTTGAGGCAAATCGTTGAATGCAAGAACTCGTCGCCTATATTCGAGCTCCGGTACTGTTCTTCCTTCTTCGCATATTATCAGCGCCGCGTCCGCTCCATATTCGTGTATGATGGCTTCAGCGCGACCCTTTTTGATGCAAAACCCGATTCCACGGTCGCGAAGTGCAGCGGCTGTTTCTTGTAGCCCTTCGAGCATGAATGAATAGTGGTGGAAAGTGGCCGATGGATAATGCGTTAGTACGAAGACAACAAGGAGAGGTATATCGAGCTGGTTGGCGACTTCAACAGCGAAATCGAGCGCGGGATTATCGAATGCGCGCTGTGCTTTTTGCATCCACAGCAACACATATTCACCGGTCTGCGCTATGTCTTTGGAATTTGCTCTGCGGATAAGACTTACATCTATATTCGAACGTTCGCACGTCGCATTATAGTCAATCGATGGCATTCATTTCCCTCTGAAATGTTTTCATACTTGCGGTGGCGAGACTCGGCGTTGAAAAAGTGAGCTGTATCGTATACATTGGCTCTATGATTGAGCCATCTCTCATCCGCAATTTCTGTATTATCGCACACATTGATCATGGGAAAAGCACCCTCGCGGATAGATTTATCGAAAAAGCGCATCTCATCGATTCCAGAAAATTCCAGGATCAAATGCTGGACAATATGGACATAGAGCGTGAGCGTGGCATCACGATAAAGAGCCAGGCGGTGAGCCTCCCCTATACGGCAAAGGATAACAAAACCTACATTTTGAACCTTGTCGATACTCCGGGGCATGTCGATTTTTCATATGAAGTATCTAGAGCAATCGCTGCCTGTGAGGGAGCTATTCTCGTCATCGACGCTACCCAAGGAGTTGAAGCCCAGACCCTCTCAAATATGTACATGGCTCTCGAGCATGATCTTGAGATTATTCCTGTCATCAATAAAATCGACATGCCGGCAGCGGATGTAGATGCAGTTCGACGACAAATCGATAAAGACTTGGGTCTCGACGGTGATACAGCGCTCGCGGTGTCGGCCAAAATGGGCATAGGTATAGATGAGCTCTTCGAGGCTATTGTTGAGAGAATTCCCCCTCCTGTAGGAAAGTCAAGCAATGCTCTCCAAGCTCTCATTTTCGATTCACATTACGATGCCTATAGGGGCGCTATCATTCATCTTCGACTTAAAGAAGGATTCATTCGCAAAGGAATGCAGCTCCGTCTTATGTCGACAAATGCTGTTCATGAAGTCGAGGAGGTGGGTCATTTTAGAATCAATTCGATTCCATCGGCTGAATTGAGCGCTGGCGAAGTCGGATACTGCATTGCGGGCATCAAGAGCGTCAAAGAGGTGCGTGTCGGCGATACCGTCACCGATAACGGAAACCCTTGTGCTTTGCCACTTCCCGGTTTCAAAGAAGTGAAGCCGGTCGTATTTAGCTCCATCTATCCTATTGATTCGGCAGACTATGACGAGCTTCGCGACAGCCTCGAAAAACTTGTGCTCAACGACGCATCTCTTATTTTTGAAAAGGATCATTCTCTTGC
>CAYXOW010000056.1:6535-12410 GCA_964466815.1 uncultured Treponema sp. | reverse complement strand
CGATCATAATGACTGCTCCATCCGTCAGATATAAATTGCATCTTATGGACGGAACAACGATGTTCATCGATAATCCGAGCGAGTACCCCGACCCTTCCCGCATTGATAGCGCTGAAGAACCTTACATAAGAGCCCAAGTGATCACTCCCGTCGATTATGTCGGCAACATCATTTCGCTCTGTTTAATGAAGCGAGGAACACAACAATCTTTTATTCATCTGGATGAAAAAAGAGTAGAGCTCATTTTCGAAATGCCGCTTGCCGAAGTATTGTTTGATTTTTACGACAAGTTAAAGTCGACTTCGAGAGGATATGCAAGTTTCGATTACGATGTCACGGACTACAAGGCGACAGAGCTCTCAAAACTGGATTTTCTCATCAACGGCGAACCGGTCGATGCGCTTTCTATGCTGGTGTATCGGCCGAATGCATACGATAGAGCGAGAGTCGTCTGCGAGCGTCTTCGCAATAATATTCCTCGTCAACAGTTTAAAATCGCCGTACAGGGTGCGATCGGGAGTCAGGTTATTGCGCGCGAAACGGTCAATCCTGTGAGAAAAGATGTTCTCGCGAAATGTTATGGCGGCGATATCACCAGAAAGAGAAAATTGCTCGAAAAACAGAAAGAGGGAAAGAAAAAACTGAAGATGATCGGCAATGTTGAGCTCGGTCAGGAAGTGTTCCTCTCAGTGCTCCGCGCGAGCGAAGATGAAGATCGCTGAAGTAATACAGATATGTGAAGATGGGATCTGAGCTGTAGCACATATTTCTATCTGCAGGGCATCCGAGAAAAGAAAAAAGGAGCCTCTTTTCGAGAGACTCCTTTTTTGTGCAATTAAAACTCTTATTATTGCGCAGATTTTGTTGTCGACGGCGCGAAGAACTTCGCAAATGTCGAATTGAAATTGTCTTTGAGGGACTTTGAATTAAGTATTGTTGTGCGGAGTTCATTCTCAAGCGCAGTCTGGAAAAAATATGGATAAGAGAGCTTGGTGTAAGAGATTTGTTGATCCGTCGCCTCTTTGTCTTCGATTACCTTCATAACCACTACGGAGGTGTCGAGTACAACAGGTTTGGAGATCGCGTCTTTGGGGGTGGAGAAGAGTGCGTTCAAGAAATTTTCGTTTTGTTCGGCATCGATTAAAGCGTTGTCGGACGAGCGGTAGGGCTCCTGGAAGAGTCCAACTTGTTGCCCATAGAAATAGAAAGCTGGTTTTCCATAATTGAGAATGAATGGACCGGCTGTTTTAGCTTCGAGGCCCTCTTTCTTTGCAGCCCCAGCAAATGACGTTTTACTTGCGTCGGCAGTGAAAGTATCGGCGATGGAGAGCGCCCACGTCTCCATAACGCTCTTTTCTTTGTCGAACATATAACTCTTAACTTCATCGATCACCGCTGCTTTAGTAAAGTCGGGAGAGGCCGATTCTGTGTTCACTTTGTAAAAAGCCCATGTCTTGTCGCTTTGCTTGAAAATTGGCGATATCTCGCCTTTTTTAAGAGCCATTACGGATTCAGCATCTTTGTCGCTCTGGAATTGTCCTTTTAAATCGTAGAAAACAACGGTTCCCATGTCGCCGCCTTTATCGGCATACGCGTCTTTGGAATGGCTCTTTGCTGCATCTTCGAACGAAAGGCTATTGGCTTTAATCTGCGAAAGCACTTTCTCAGCGTCTTGCTGCGAAGTGGTAATTGTAATTTTAGAAAGACCAATCGTGCGGAAGAGCGACTCATTGGTTTTTGCCCACTCGATTGCTTTATCCTGAGGATAGTTTGCAAAGGAAATATCGACATACTGAACGGTGCGTTGGGGTTTTGCCATCGACGCGACGAAATCGATTTCGGCAGTAGAGGGTGATACCGACATAAGGTCTCCGTAGTAATTCTGAACCAGGAGATCGTCTCGAATTTTGTTACGTGCGGAAAGGCGTGTCGAAAGGGAAGCTGCGTTGTATTTATCCATCGAAAATTTCCCATCGACTTGGAATTGCGTGTCCTTCATAATTTCTTCATCGATGGTCTTTTCGCTGATTCGCATACCCGCGCGTCTAACGGAGTCGAGTATTGCAGTGCGGACCACTGTGTTTTGGAATGCCATCCGCCATACTTGATAGGCATAGAGCTGTGTCTGTGTATCGTTGACACCCTGTTGACGGAGGTAATCATTTATCTGCGAAACTTGGTTCGCAAAATACGAATCCGGAGTGAACTGAATTGGGATTCCGTTCCATGATCCGAAGGAAGGCGTTTGCCCTGATGAAGCGGAGCCTCCGCCTACTCCTGGAATCAGTACAAATGCAATGATGGTCAACACCAATATGACAATTGTGCCGATGTACACAAATGGATTCTTGATGCTCTTTCTGAGTGTGTTTGTAGTTTTTTTGCCTTCGGTTTTCTTTTCGATTGGCGCTTTGCCGTTATCCTGAGGCTGCTTTTTATTTTCTTCAGATGCCATAATGATCCTTTCGTCCGAAAACGTAGAAAAATCCTCAGATAAGCTATCATGAGGCTTTGGAATAGTCAACGATAGAGGTATCGCCGCTAACCTGTCGATAATATCCCTATGTGAGCAAAGTTCGAGAGACTACATTCCTGGCCCTTTAAATGCGTCAGAAGCCAGGCCAAAGGACCTTCTTTAAAAATTGTTCCGCCGCCAATCTGTTATCAAATGTAAACCACTGTTGTGGAAGTTCGCTTCTCTCATCAGTCAAAAGCAGCGAAAAAGGTTGAATTCTCGACTTATAGTTCATTTTAGCTGCACCAGGCACCCAGAATCCCAGATAATAAAAAATAGGCCGGATACCCTGTCGCGTGCGGTCTTGAGAATATGATTCTTTGATGTCAGTGCCGTGTATCGGCGAAAAGTCCAGAGTATCGATGGTAGAATATTCAAAAGCGATGTACGCTTCCGCGAGAATAGAGAAATAACCCAGACTTCTCGATGCTGCACTCGGCAAAAAAGAAAAGTACACTGAAGAAAATCCGTCGGGAAGCGGATCGATATGACTTAATGCGAGGAGATCCCCTGCGACGCTTTCTTTTCTATACTCAAAGACGAGACCCCAAGGAGAAGCGAAATCTCTATATACCTCTTCATCAAGATCTTTTTTCGAAGCGTGGTGCTTCCATATCGAATATTCTCTCCAGAGCTGCAGATACTCTTTTGAAATGCGCGGTTTTTGAGGAATGATGACGATATCTCTATTGATGCGAAGTATCCTCCTTAAGGAAGTAGATAACCTGATCTCAGAGGCATCGATCCGAATTGGAATACAGAGCCTGCATGTCTCGCAGCGCATTCTGTAAAGATCAGCCCCGAATCGTCGCCAACCTTGTTGGATGAGTAATGCAGAAAGAACAGGATCAGCCGATTTTCGGAAACGTATATGCTCGCTTTGCGCGGTTCTTCCATCTTGAAAATACGGGCATGATTGTTTGATAAGGTAATGTTCTGCGATTTTTTGGCTTAGATCCATGTTTTCTTTCGTATATAAAAAGCAGCTTACCGCAATCTTATCATAATCTCGGTACCTTGATTGTAGTGTCCCATGTCGATAATTTTATTCTATGAGCATTGTAACGAAAACTGGTGACGATGGATCGACGGGACTCTGGTCAGGAGAACGTATCGGCAAGGATTCGATGAGAGTCGAGGCCTATGGAACAATCGATGAACTCTCTTCAGCTCTTGGAATGGCGCGGCACCTATGCTTTCAGGATAATGTACTTTACGCTATCGAGGATATCCAGCGCATGTTGTTTAGGGTAGCAGGAGAGTTGGCATCGCTTGGTGTTCCCTTCGACAGACCTATTACAAAAGAAGATGAGTTGAGCATTGAGATAAAAACCCAGGAGATTGAAGAGCGCATCCCATTGCGGGGATTTGTGGTTCCCGGCATGACACAGGGCTCCGCTGCGCTTGATATTGCGCGCACAGTTGCACGTAGGGCGGAACGCAGAGTCATCGCTCTTTCGAGAACTGAGAATGTCTCTCCTGAGCTCATAAAGACGCTCAATAGACTTTCGGATTTTATATACATGCTAGCTCGTGAAGAAGAGAACGCGCAGGGGAAACTCACTTTTGCATGAGGAAGGGTACCCCCCTGCGCGTTTTGAATCCCCTGCAGCAATTCATGGAGAGAGATGATGAAACTGTATTCGAAGACTCAAGTCGCTCTGATTATCGCTCTATCTGTCGCGGTTACTTCATTTTCATTCACAGCCGCTATTTTTATACTTAATCGACCTCAAAAATATCAGCAGATTTCCAATGGTCGCACTTCGATAGCAACTGCTACGGCGAATACGACCAATAGCGCGATAAGCTCTGAACTTCCTATGAATCAACCAGGACAGACGCATGCAGTGCAGAATGCGGCGCTACAGAATTCAAGCGACTACAGCCCGGATGAGCTTATAAATATTTCTCTTTACGAAAGATATAATGAGTCGGTTGTCAATATCACCACTGAAGTCCTCGGTATCAACTGGTTTCTTGACCCTGTACCTCAGAGAGGGGGATCTGGATCAGGAAGCATCATCGATGATCGCGGATATGTGTTGACCAACAATCACGTGGTGGACAAAGCGTATAAGCTCTATGTGAGCCTAGCAGATGGGAGTAGATACGAAGCGAAACTTGTAGGGGCGGATCCCGAAAGCGACCTTGCAGTGATCAGATTTACTCCTGAAGCGGGAAAGAAATTGAAACCGATTCCCTTCGGCACGGCAAAAAATCTTAAAGTTGGCCAAAAAGTCCTCGCGATCGGCAACCCGTTCGGGCTGGAACGGACGCTCACAACTGGTATCATCTCCGGTCTCGGTCGTCCTGTTCAAGAGAATGAAACGACTATACTTCAAAATACGATACAGACCGACGCATCGATCAATCCGGGCAACTCTGGCGGGCCACTTTTCAATACGAGAGGTGAGATGATAGGAATCAATACTATGATCTATTCTCCTTCGGGTGGCTCTGTCGGAATCGGTTTTGCGATTCCTGTCGATACCGCAGTCCGAGTCGTGCCGCAGCTCATAAAAGATGGGCAAGTGCGAAGGGGGTGGATTGATATCCAGGCAATTCAGCTTTTTCCCGATCTTGTCGATTATTTAAAACAATCGGGCAAAGGCGCTCCTGTCGATTCTGGCCTTCTCATTTCGACAGTTATCAAGGGCGGGAATGCTGAACGTGCTGGACTTAAAGGTGGAACAGTTGCGGTACGTTATGGCTCTACGATTTTCTACATTGGCGGAGATATCATTGTAAGCATCGATAGCAAACCGACAACAAGCATGGCCCAGATGTATTCAGCTCTCGAAGACACTACGCCGGGGCAAAAAGTAAATGTCGAATTCTATCGTGGCACAACGAAAATGACTGCAATAGTAACACTTTCGGAGCGTACACATTGAAACCTTTTACCGTTGTGGCTCCCTATGGCCCAGCAGGAGATCAGGGGAAGGCGATCAGTGGGATCGTCGATGCGATCATTCGAGGAGAAAAATATGTGACACTTAAGGGTGTCACAGGTTCCGGTAAAACTTTTACGATGGCCAAGGTGATCGAAGCGGTTCAGAAACCTGCCCTCGTCATTTCACATAACAAGACACTCTCCGCCCAGCTTTATCGCGAATTCAAGGGATTTTTCCCGGGAAACGCGGTAGAGTATTTCGTTTCTTACTATGATTATTATCAGCCAGAGGCGTATGTTCCTTCAAAAGATCTCTATATAGAAAAAGATTCGGATATCAATGAGGAGATAGACCGGATGCGCCTCTCTGCTACTGCAGCTCTTATGGAGCGCCGAGATGTGGTCATCGTAGCCACGGTTTCTTGCATATATGGACTTGGTTCTCCCGATCTCTACCGCGAGAT
>CAYXOW010000056.1:6101-6497 GCA_964466815.1 uncultured Treponema sp. | reverse complement strand
ATGCTGTCAAACGTATGCTGATAAGTCTTCAGTATGAGCGAAATGATATGGTGTTGGAGCGTGGCAGATTCAGAATCAGAGGCGATGTCATCGAAATATTCCCTGCATACCTCGAGGAGGCGTACAGAATTGAACTCGATTTCGATACCGTGATCAGAATCCGAAGGCTCGATCCGCGTACCGGCGAAGCTTCGGACGAGCTTGAGGAGGCCATAATTTATCCGGCGAAGCACTTTGTAATGCCGGAGGATATGGTGCAGAAGGCAGTAGAACGGATTAAAGAGGAGCTAAACGAACGTTACAAATTCTTTCTTGCCCACAATAAATATCTCGAGGCTGAAAGAATCAAATCGCGTACCGAGTATGACATTGAGATGCTCGAAGAAATGGGGTACT
>CAYXOW010000056.1:5372-5966 GCA_964466815.1 uncultured Treponema sp. | reverse complement strand
TGCCCCAAATTGGCGCGATGTACGCAGGCGATAGAAGCAGAAAAACATCATTGGTCGATTATGGATTCAGACTTCCCTGCGCTCTCGATAATAGACCTCTCACTATTGCTGAATTCGAATCGATCGTTCCACAGACGGTGTACGTCTCTGCTACTCCGGGCGATACGGAGCTCAAGCGTTCGAAGACACTCGTCGAGCAGGTCATTCGCCCCACAGGTCTTGTCGATCCTGAGATACTCGTGCGTCCGACAGAGGGGCAGATGGAGGACATCTACGCGAGAGTGCGCGAACGCAGCGCTCGAGGTGAACGGAGTCTAATCATCACCTTGACCAAAAAGATGGCAGAAGAGCTTTCAGAGTATCTTGGAGGCCTCGGTCTACGTGTGCGCTACATTCACTCGGAAATCGAAACTATTGAACGAGTGGAGATATTGACGCAACTGCGTGCGGGTGAATTCGACGTACTCGTCGGAATCAATCTTCTCAGAGAGGGGATCGATTTGCCTGAAGTCTCCTTCATAGCTATACTCGACGCCGACAAAATCGGATTTTTGCGCTCGGAGACCAGCCTTATCCAGATCATCGGGCGCGCTG
>CAYXOW010000056.1:1904-5335 GCA_964466815.1 uncultured Treponema sp. | reverse complement strand
CGTCGTGATGTACGCAGATGCTATGAGTGTGGCGATGCAGCGCGCGATAGCCGAGACGGATCGGCGACGAATGCTGCAAGAGGCGTTCAACCGTGAGCATGGCATAACTCCTCAGACTATAAAAAAGCAAGTTCAAGATATTCTCGAGCGGCACCGCGAGGAAAAAATCGAAGCCTCCGAGAACGAACTCAGCCTTCTTAAAAGAACTCACAATATTCTTGTTCCTGAACAACGAAGATCGCTCATTAAGGAAATGGAAAAACTCATGTTCGAACATGCGAAGAATCTCGAGTTCGAGCAAGCTGCTCTCATTCGAGATGAGCTCGCTAAATTGAAAGCAGGCAAATAACGCAGTACGCGCCTAAAAGAAACGATTTCTAACGGGTTGAGCGCAGATGAAAATTGCAATCATTGGAATGATGGGCTCTGGGAAAACAGAAATAGGCCATATTCTCTCCGCAAAAATGGGTCTCGATTGCATCGATTTGGATGAATTCATAGAAAAATCTGTCCAGATGAAGGTGTCCGACATTTTTGAGAGTTGGGGGGAATCACGTTTTCGCGGAATTGAAACCAACGCGCTCATGGAGCTATCTGCATCTACTCGGAGTTTCGTGCTCTGTTGTGGCGGCGGCGTAGTGCTCAGTGAGTATAATAGGAATCTTCTTCTACATCGTTTTCTCTCTGTGTGGCTCGATGTACCGAGAGAAGAACTTGAGCGACGGCTGACTGACCAGCGCGCTTGCAGACCTCTTCTGCGCGAAACCCAATGGAAGAGGAAATTAGAAACGCTCTATAATGAGCGTAAGGATATGTACCAAACTTCTGCCCATATTCACTACTTTTGGGAAGATGGTCAAAATGCAGAAGATAGTGCATCCGAGATCCAGAGGCTCATTCAGCATTCCACGGCAAATCCGGAGGCTCTTCAGGGATAAGCCGGCAGAATCGCTCATTCACCGACAATTCCATCAATTCACCCTCTGTATGCGTAAGAAGTCGTGGCCCCAAGTTTTCGGCAGATAATTCGAAAAAATAATTCTCCATTCCCTCAAGTTCTACCACAAGTTTTCCCTGACCCGGTGCAATTGGCAGATTTCGGACAATTCGTACGGCGAGTTTTGGCGCGTGACGTGCGGAGTCGGCAAAGCCGAGCGCTGAAAATGGAATATAAATACGCGCGGTTGCAACTGAAATCGCGTTAGAGTGAACATTCTCTGCAGCGATTGCGAATTTGGATCCGCTGAATGCGGTAACTTCGACGGTTTCGGAAGCATTGACGAATAAGATTTCACGAACAGGGAGCAAAATACCCAGATTCATAAAACGCGCGAGCCATCCTGAGGTGGGGCATGCGGCGAATTCTTGCATGGTGCCTCTGCCTACGATTCGACCTTGGTACATAACAAGCATTTCATCTGCTAAATCGAGCGCTTCCTCGACATCGTGCGTCACGTGAATTGTAGTGAGTTTCGATTCAGCAGTGAGACGAATGCGCATAAAACGGCGCATTTCTCTTCGAAGAGGAGCATCGAGAGCTGAAAGTGGTTCGTCGAGCAGCATAAGTGAAGGATCTCTCGCAAGTGCCCGCGCCAAAGCGACTCGCTGACGCTCACCGCCTGAAATCTCAGATGGAAAGTGATTGAGGAGGTGTTCGATTTTGAATCTCTGTGCGAGTCCATTTATTTTTTGGAGCGCTGCACTTTTTTCGGCGTGATGTACGGTCAAACTGTATCCGATATTTTGGCGCACCGACATTTGCTCAAAGAGCGCAAGGTCTTGAAACACAAAGCCGACGCTACGTCTTTCAGGAGGCTGATTCTCGATGTGATTTCCATCTAAGGCAATAAAGCCCTCCTGGATGGGTTCAAGCCCTGCGATCGATCGTAAAAGCGTAGTTTTGCCACAGCCTGATGGCCCCAGGAGGACATGAATCTTTCCTCTTTTGAGCGAAAAATCCGCGCGCAATTCGAAATCGCCTTTTCGCACTACAAGGTTCCTAACATCAAGCGACATCGATCACTTTCTCCTTTACGAAAAATACAACGCCTGTTAAAAGACCTAAAATAAGTCCAGCTGCGCATGCTTCATTGAATCGATAGGCGGCAGTAAGCCTATACAGTAGCAGAGGAAGCGTCTCATGTTCGCTCATGCCCAGCATAAGAGGAATATTGGCATCTCCGGCAGTGATAGAAAACGCAAATGCTGCAGCTGCCGCAATAGAGGGCGCAATTGTTTTGAGTTCAATAGAGAGAAAGGATTTTAAAGGAGAAGCGCCTAGCGTCCGAGCCGCTTCTCGCACCCAGGGATTGAGTGCATTCAGCGAAGCATGGAGAGACCTGCTTACGAACGGCCATGCGATTGCAGCTTGTGCAGCGACCAATGCGTAGCTGGTTGTGTGTTGTGAGGATAAAAAGAGCCAACCGTACGCCATTATTGCTGGCGAGACTGCCATGGGCACCCACTGAGAAATTTCAATCGATCGCGTGAGAATCCCATTTTTCCCCGCTTTTCTGAGTGAATATACGCTTCCACTGGCCACAATTCCAAAAAACGTCGCGAGCAGCGCGGCAACCCCACTCAATTTGATTGTCGATGAAATTGCAGGTAAAAGAGGTGCTTGAAATCCATATAATAATCGAGAAAAGTTACCGAGTCCGACTCTGGTGGCCCCCCCAAAAGAAGAAGGAACTCTGAATGCTTCGATAACAATTGCAGCTAAGGGGCCAAGAAAAAAAATCACGATGAAGGTTTGATACGCAAGTATAATCCATTTTTGCGCACCAATAGCTGTTTCTCGCTTTCGAGTTGTGCCGAAGTCTGAGAAAGAGGCCTCTTTTTTCCCTCGATGTCGAGTGAGAACCAATATCCCCACGAGCGCGAAGCAAGATTCGATGATGGAGTACAATGTTGACAGCGGCAGATCTGACTGATACCGAAGAGCCTGGTAGATTTGAACTTCAAGTGTCGTTCCTGCGCGACCTCCGAATACAAGGACTGTGGTAAAGCTGAAGAAACAATAAAGAAAAATGAGCCCTGCGGCTTGAAGGATACTTGGAATGAGTTGCGGAAGGACACCTACATAAAAGGCTCGAAACTTGCCTGCGCCAAGTGTGCGCGCAGCTTCTGCTTGCGATACGGGGATGCGCATCCAATGTGCTGAAATCTGGTGCACCGCGATAGGGAAATTGTAGAATGCGTGAACCATGACGATGCCCCAGAAGCTGTAGAGCAAACCCTGATACTCTCGAGAGTGCCCGCCGATAAGGGTGTAGAACTGCGAAAGCAACCCTTCTTTACCGTAATAGAGGATAAAAGCCAAAATCACGAGGATAGGTGGGAAGCAGAATGGTATTGCCGCGAGCGCGAGCAAGAGGCGTCGCCCTCGAAAGTCGAAGCGTGCGGCAAGCCATGCGCCAGGCAGGCCAATA
>CAYXOW010000056.1:0-1785 GCA_964466815.1 uncultured Treponema sp. | reverse complement strand
GAATCGCGGAACAAAACCCAAAGACTTCAGTGGCACCTGGGCTCCCATGAAGAAACTGGCCACAGACACTTTTAAAAAGGCCACTAACGGAGCTAAAGAGAGGAAGAGGATAAGGGTGAGACCTGCATAGAGAAGCAACAGTGAGCCTCTCCAAGTCTTTGGGCAAATCAAATCCATTGTGTGCGCCTATGCAGAAGCACAAACACGAATGAATGTGTTCATCGCGTTATGGTGTGCCAATCAGCAAGCTGGCAGCCTCCGAAGGATCACGATCGAGGTTTTGAATTTTACCTGTAAGGGTTGGATATCGGCCAGCGACAGCGAACGAAGGCGGCAATTTTGTTCCAGTGTTTGCAGGGAACATCCACTGCGTTTCAGGCAGGAACGCCTGGCACGCCGATGATATGAGAAAATCGATGAGTTTTAGAGCGTTCTCGCGGTTACGGCTCGATGCGAGCACTCCAGCAAGTTCGATCTGCGCCGGATGTCCTTCTTTAAACTGAAGAGATTTATAGCGTTCGGTATTTTCGTAAGCTTTATGGTACGCCGGGCTCGTGGAGTAACTGAGCACAAGCGGTGCTTCGCCTTTCGTAAATAGACCGTACCCTGTATCCCAGCTCGGGGTCATTGCGAGAATCGAGGGGGCAAGGCGTTTCCAGTAGTCTTTCCAACCGTTTCCGTACACCGCCTCTGTCCAGGCGAGGAAGCCGAGACCAGGAGTCGATGTGCGCGGGTCCATAATAATAATTTTCTTCCTAAATCTAGGATTTGTAAGATCTTCGAGCGAGGTTGGAGGCTCAATTCCGCTCTGCGAATCCCAGATGAAAGCGAATTGGCCATAATCGAATGGAATGAGCCGATTCGATGGATCAATGAGCAGGTTTTTTTGAATTTGGCCAATGTTCTTAAGCTGAAGCGGGGTAAACAACCCACTCGCGAGCGCTTTTTCGAGCTGATTGTTGTCGAGCCCAATGACGACGTCGGCATTCGGTGTTTTCGTGACATCAAGGAGCGAGGAGAGCAATGCGCCCCCATCGCCTTTCGAGACGAAGTGCAGTTTGATGCCGTAGGTCTTCGTGAAAGCATCCGCGATCTCTGCAGCTGGTCCCCACTCGGAGATAAAGGAATCGTACGTCCAAATGGTGAGTTCTTGGCTGCCAGGCTGATTAGTCTGCGTCCACGCCGTGCCACTCATGAAGCTGAGCGCACCACACAATAGAATAGTTGCGATGAAGTACTTTGTACGCATCATCGTTCCCTCCGCCGGTATTACCCGGATCAGGTTCTTTGGGTATTTTCTCAGGCCGCTCGCTCCAACGGAGAAAGGCGGCCACCCCATTGATTTCTGCGCTTACGCTGTCTTTTGCCGATATTCGATGATGCAGCTACCTTTTCCCTCAACTGCGTCTCGAGTCAGCACCACCTTTTTTACATTGCTGTCGCTTGGAAGCGAATACATCAGATCGATCATAATTTTTTCGACGATCGCGCGCAATCCCCGCGCTCCTGTTTTCTGTGCGATCGCTTTTTCCGCGATAGCCTCGACCGCAGCGTCGTCGAAATCGAGCTCAACGTTATCCAGCTTCATCGAGGCTCTGTACTGTTTTAAAAGCGCATTTCTTGGTTCAAGTATGATGCGCCTAAGGTCTTCCTTAGTGAGCTCTTCGAGCGCCACTTTTATCGGAAGCCTTCCGACGAATTCCGGAATGAGGCCGAACTTGATGAGATCGTCGGGCTGAAGCTCGGAAAAAAGCTGACTGAGGTTTTTTTCGTGTTTCGATTTGA
>CAYXOW010000055.1:14127-14372 GCA_964466815.1 uncultured Treponema sp. | reverse complement strand
GAATACCTGAAGGTACGCTATGTCTCCGTCGAGTCTGATAGTTTCCGCGAGCGATGTACCATAGCGGGTTTTCACCTGCGCCAGCTCACCGTACGCGACATCTTGAGCTTTCACCGCAATCACGTTGCCGACAATCGATTCAATTCTCGAATATATCTTGTTCATTCATCACTCCAGCTCGCTCAACACTTTCAGTCCACGGTTCTCGAAGTCCGGTTTTCTATCGGCCAGAGTGCGTTCAACCT
>CAYXOW010000055.1:10557-14102 GCA_964466815.1 uncultured Treponema sp. | reverse complement strand
ATGCAAATACATCGCTGTTTTCAGGCGTGCCGTTGAGATCGAGCATGTTCTGGCGTATTTCATAGAAGAAGTTACGGGCGTCTTCCTTATCTTTGAACTGTATTTCCGAAGCAAGAATTGTAAGCACGAGTTTAAACATCCGCTTTTGTCTATCGGGCGAAACCGCAGCGTCCACCGGGTCGAAAGAGTTTTGTTGAAGATAGACTGCATCGAGAAATTCACTCTTTAAGTACACGACGTAGTCTTGAAGGCTCGTGCCCTCCTCGCCGACGACCTTCATCATCGCGCCTACTTCCGCACCACGCTCAAGATACGAGTGCGCGTACTCCACGACACGCTTCGGCATTATACCATCGTACTTCGACCACGAATCCAAAGGATGAATTGCGGGATATTTACGGGCATCCGAGCGCTCACGCGAGAGGCCGTGGAAGGCGCCTACGACTTTGAGTGTAGCCTGTGTGACCGGTTCTTCAAAGTTGCCTCCTGCTGGCGATACAGTGCCGCCGATGGTGACAGAGCCCGTGGTACCGTCATACAGCCGCACGATACCCGCGCGCTCATAAAACGCCGCAATGACCGACTCCAAGTACGCCGGAAAAGCCTCCTCACCGGGTATCTCTTCCAACCTACCGGACATTTCGCGCATCGCTTGAGCCCAGCGGCTCGTCGAGTCAGCCAGAAGCAATATATCGAGGCCCATCTGCCGATAATATTCGGCAATCGTAACTGCCGTGTACACTGAAGCCTCGCGCGCCGCAACGGGCATCGACGAAGTGTTGCAGATAATGACAGTTCGCTCCATGAGCGATTTGCCGGTCTTAGGGTCGATGATTTCGGGAAACTCTTTTAATGTCTCAACCACCTCGCCGGCGCGCTCACCGCACGCCGCAATGAGAACGATATCAACATCGGCGTGGCGGCTTGTAACCTGCTGGAGTACGGTTTTGCCTGCACCAAAAGGTCCTGGGATGCAGTATGTTCCACCCTTGGCGACAGGGAAAAATGTATCGATAATGCGAGTCTTCGTGACAAGTGGAGTCGTAGGTTTTAGTCGCTCGACATAACAGTCGACGGCACGTTTTACCGGCCAAGAAAACCATAAATAAACCAGCCGAGTATTGCCCCTAGAATCCACCACTTCAGCGATCTCGTCATTGAGTGTGTAGTCCCCTTCTGTAACAATTCGGGAAATCTTCCATTCTCCATAAAAATCGAAAGGCAGCATGACCTGGTGCTTAAAATGCAATTCAGGCACCCAGCCAATCGGCTGACCGCGCAGTACAGTATCTCCCTCTTTTAAAACCGGGGTGAAGTGCCATGAGGTGTCGCGCGGTAGCGCCTTTAAATACAGGCCAGGTTCCAAAAAATAACCAACTTGTTCGGCGATTTTGGGGAGAGGGTTCTGAAGGCCATCAAAAATCTGACCCAAGAGCCCCGGCCCGAGCTCAACAGAGAGCAGCTCGTCGGTAAATCGAACCTTATTGCCGACTTTGATGCCCTTGGTAATCTCGTATACCTGGACTTGCACCGAGTCGCCGCGAATGCGTATCACTTCGCTCTTAAGGCTCCTCTCACCAGATTCGATGTAAGCGACCTCATTCATGGTCACGGTTCCCTTCGATTGCACGGAAACCATATTCCCATTTACTGCAGTTACGATTCCTTCTGTCATGATCCCACTCCGGTGTCTATGGCAATGCCCGTCGCATCTGCGGCAGCATCAATAATGTCGTGATATAGTGCGTCGAATTCTTCAGTCCCGCGCTCTTTATTGAATTGTGCACAGCGGGTAGCGATGAGAAGCTTCATTTTATAGGCTAGAATATAATCGAGTTCGAAAGAGGATAAAGCGGAGAGCCGCTCGACGACATTCCATCGTTCATGTTCAAGGGTGAGTTCAGCCTGCAGAGGATCTGGTGCACTGAGCACTGCTTGAACAACCTGACTCACTTCCACCGCTTCCGTTTCGGATCGAAGCCACATTTCAGGATCCCACTTATTGGCTTTTGCTCTTGCGACAACGAGCGCGTTTCTTACTCCACACTCAAATTGCAGGAAAGATTTCAGAAATGCGGATCGTTCCATTTCGGCGCTATATTCACCAGCGCGGGCCCTTTGCACTAGTTTTACAAGCGCATTATCGTCTTTATCTATAAGTCTCGCACAGCGTTCATCGAATTCATCGATAGTCATCGGAACGGATGAACCGAAAGAGAAGTATGGAAGAGTGGAGGCAAAGTACCAGTAACGCTTCATCTCAGCCAAGGCTCCTCGAAGCTTCTTTTAAATACGCTCCAAGAATACTGTTCACCCGGGCCGATAATATCTGGGCTATGAAAAAAAAAAAAAAATCATACTGAGCGGAAGAACCATCCCATGCGACTCTAAAACCCGCATCGATGGCAGGGTATGGTTTGAAAGTAATTCCTTTTGAAATCTCTTTCGAAAGCCTTGCAGCAAGCGCATTGTCAAGTTTCTGAGCGAGTTCTTTAGAAAGAAGTACTTCTACATCGCCAGTCTGACTCTGTGCAAGGATCTTAAGTATTTCAGGGATCATTTGAGCCGCAAGCTTTTCGTCGAACGCTGTCTGCAGGTCTGCATTCAGGCAAGCCTCTAGAAATTTCTGTATACTCTGCTTAAGTGCAATCATTGCATCCCGCGAGGCCTGCAGCAGGCTTTCCTTTGACGCGGCTTCCAGCGAATCAATACGCCTAGCTGCTTCTATCTCTGCCTCTTCAGCTCTTTTCTTTGCGTTAGCGATGATTTCAGATGCTTCGGATTGAGCCTTCTGAAGGATCTCATCGGCACGTTGTTTTGCACTCTCTATACCCTCATTTCGAATTCGCTCAAGAAGCTCTTGTACCTGAATCTCCATTTTTTTCCCCTGAATGGACATATATCAACAAACCACAATAATGCGTGTGTTCAGCGCCCAATCTCAATACTTCATATCGGCGAAACGTCTCAAAGTCGACGCAAAAATATCAATATTTCAATATATACTGCTTTATGAAAAATGCTCTCGATTCCGGCTGATTCTATACCCATATTGGCCTTTTGAGCAAGTCTCAATTTGCATTGCCCTCTTGACATCAGAGTTCATCATGGAGTTAAATCGCCATCGTCAATAGTGCGTACCGTAAGGCAAGAGCTAGTACAGCTCGAAGGGTCCTTCTGGTTATTGTCGTGCAAAGCGACAGCATATATTTGCGACCGTCGTATAACGGCTATTACCCCAGCCTTCCAAGCTGGAGACGTGGGTTCGACTCCCATCGGTCGCTTACCTTTTTAAATCGATAACTAACGTAACTGACACCAACTCAGCCACTGAGCGAAAAGTCAACTGCAGCGTAGTATGTAACAATTTTTTATAATTTCTTTCTTATTCAATCGGCGCGTTATTCACTTTCTCTCAACATTCAATACCCAAGCAGCTGCGAATATGGCCTCGCTTCTAGAGCGCGCTCCGGCACACCACATTTTTCGAGTACTTCAAATAAGCGCAATTTCGTTTCTTCTTTCGCGATGGCGTCGCGGTCATC
>CAYXOW010000055.1:10274-10501 GCA_964466815.1 uncultured Treponema sp. | reverse complement strand
CGGCGACCAAGCCACTTTCGTCTTCCCACCGTGTACCGTGCTTTTGCTTTCGGTATACGAGTTTCCCCTTGAGTCTGTCTATGAGCGCTCGGAACGAAGCCTCACCGTCTACGACAAATTCATACTCTTTATTAATTTCAAGTATTCCATCAAAAGACTTTTCCTTAAATGTGGCGGAGAGTCGCCCAGGTTCAGAGCGCAACCTCAATCGAAAATTGTCGGTGCCT
>CAYXOW010000055.1:9822-10247 GCA_964466815.1 uncultured Treponema sp. | reverse complement strand
AATTTCCCAATATTCATCACTTTTATGAATTTCACCAATGAAGTGCATGAATTTCGCAAGCTTATCCTCGATATGCTTCTTGTCGGAAATTCTGGCCTTTAATTCGATCTCGGTGTTGTGCGCGCGATCTGAAGTGGACACTTTCTCACCCTCGTGGTTCCCCCGTGATTTACCTGATCACCATCTCCAGCACCGATGGATCATAGCCTTCGGGCGGGAAATACCCAAGAAGTTCTATGCAAGTTGCCGCAAGGCTCGAAATTCCTAATCCCTCGCGAAGTGTCGTTCTGTATTCGTCTTTGAATTCTGGGTCATATATGATACACGGAACAGGATTGAGCGAGTGACTCGTCTTCGCTTTGGGCTCCCCATCGGCATCTTTCTGGACAGCGCCTGTTTTTTTATCATGCTCGTACATGTCATCT
>CAYXOW010000055.1:6180-9779 GCA_964466815.1 uncultured Treponema sp. | reverse complement strand
GCCAACTTTTCCCACTGCTTCTCGCAATCTTCCAAGCTGAATATCCATGCCCTCGAGTCCGCACACCACTGATTGATATACTCCCGTGTGGCCGACCATGTCGCCGTTTGGATAATTGAGCCGAATGAAGTTGTAGGAGCCCAATTCTATTGCTTTGAGCACATAATCGGTGATCTCGGCGCATTTCATCCACGGTCGTTGCTCGAAGGGCACGCGGTCGCTGGGAATCTCGACATACTCTTCAAGCTTCTCCGAGAATTTTCCCGACCTATTGCCGTTGAAGAAGTAGGTCATGTGGCCAAATTTCTGTGTCTCTGATATCGCGAGCGAAGTGAGACCTGAGGCTGCGACGTACTCTCCGAGTGTGCGATCGATCGCAGGAGGCGACACTAAAAAATGCGCCGGCACGTGGAGATCGCCGTCGTACTGCATCATACCCGCATAATAGACCTTAGGGTGATGAACTCGGTCAAATTTTTCAAAGTTTTCCTGTTCGAAAGCAGCAGTGATCTCAAGGGCGCGATCGCCTCTGAAGTTGAAAAACACCACAGAATCGCCATCTTCTATAGTACCGACAGCCTTATCTCGCTCGGCGATCACGAACTCAGGGATATCCTGATCGATAATGCCGGGATTTTCCTGCCTATACACGCGGATCGCTTCTTCAGCGCTTCCGAATCTTCGCCCGATCCCACGCACATGACAATCCCAGCCTCGTTTCACCATCTGCCAGTTGGCATTGTAGCGATCCATAGTGATGTACTGTCTTCCCCCACCGGATGCAATTCTATAATCGACTCCAGTTTCTCGTAGTTTTGTAAGAAATTGCTCAAATGGAATCACATAGTCGAGCGCGCTTTGACTGCCGACATCGCGTCCATCGAGAAGTATATGAATTCGAGCTCGCTCGACGCCTTCCTGTTGAGCTTTCTCGAGCATCGCTCGGAGGTGGGCAATGTGAGAGTGCACGTTTCCATCGGAGAAGAGACCGATAAAATGCAATGTCGAAGCATGCGTTTTCACATTCCCAACGAGATCTTTCCATACTTCGCCTTCAAACATCGCGCCCGATTCGATAGACTGATTGACGAGTCTCGCCCCCTGCGCATACACCCTACCGCACCCGATCGCGTTGTGGCCAACCTCAGAGTTCCCCATATCTTCGTCGCTGGGCAACCCAACTGCGGTGCCGTGCGCTTTGAGCTTCGTCGCAGGGCACTTCGCCTCGAGCGCTCTAAAGTGGCGCATGTCCGCGGATCGGACTGCATCGCCTTCAGTATAGGAGCCGTACCCAACTCCATCCATGATTACGAGAACCAATGGCCCTCGCCTACCTTGCCAGTTCGGATTTTTCTCGAGAGGTTTCACCATATCAACTCCAACGTAAACAAGCGGGTGCGCACCAGCGCCAACACCTCAGTGTGCGTTCCTAAGCCTTCCTGTGCTTCATTCTCCAAAATATTCTATGAGGGTATCGATACCTATGTCTTTCACTTTCGCTTCATAGTTCAGAAAAGGCAATCCAACTACCGAGAACGCGCGTACGGGAATCGCACCACATCGTTTGATCATGTCGCAGGTGGCGTTGATGGTGCCTCCCGTAGCAATGAGATCGTCGACGATGAGGAAACGCGCACCAGTCTGTATATCTTCGACGTGCATTTCCAACACAGCTGAACCGTACTCGAGTTCATAGGAACAGGAGATCGTCTTTCCTGGCAGCTTGCCCTTTTTTCGGACAAGGAGAAGTGGCAAATTGCGTTTGTAGCAGAATGGAGCGGCGAACACAAATCCTCGAGACTCAATTGCCGCAACTGCATCAAACTCTACATCCTTGTATAATTTCAACATTGAATCGATGCAGTATTGAAATGCGTCGCTGTTCGCGAGAACGCTTGTGATATCGTAAAAAAGAATTCCGGGTTTGGGAAAATCCGGTACTTTTCGGATGGCATCGTCGAGGTTGAAGCCTTGGTTTTCGTCGAGAACTACTCGCGTTGTGGCCATAATCTACGCCTCTCTATTCACTGAGAATGGTGGCGCACCTTATTGAAAGGTTGCACTGCAGTATACTGAGAACACCCCATTTTGTATATCACTTTATGATTGTTCCAAGAAAACCAAATAAAAGAGAAGTCACTGTAGCGATACCGAATTTGGTCCAGATCTCGCTATCGGTCAATGCTACCGAATATTGCGTTTTAAATGGCCATGGGGCATACGAAGTCGAAAAATTATGCGCAACGAATCGAGAAATATCCATCACAAAGCCCGTGTAGAAGTAGGTGAAAGGGAAAAACCCGATAGAGAGCACCAGAGATCTTCCCAAAGTAGTCTCCTTGGTGTCTTTATACGAAAATGAAGGCAGAGCTACTTCAGCTGGCTTTTGAGTTCCGGTTTCTGTCGTGCCGGGAGGCTCAGTGTTCTGATCACTCTGGGCGCTCTGGTCAGAGTTGAGGGAAAACTGATCGCTAGTTGCGGTTGTGAGATTTGTCTCTTGCGCGGAGACTATCGAGGCGATTCCAAGTCCCAAAACGAGCAAAAAAACGAGAAAAAGCGGCTTCGCAGGCGTGTGCAGCATACTACTACAAGGCCCTCTCGCCGAATATCGCGGTCCCGATTCGCACGAGGGTCGCCCCTTCCTCAATCGCAATTTCAAAATCATTGCTCATTCCCATCGAGAGCTGATCGAATCCATCGAAATGAAAACGCGATTCTATGCCCTTTTTCGCGGCTGCAAGCTCTCGAAAGGAGTGGCGAATGCGTTCAATCTCAGATGTAAAAGGGGCCATAGTCATGAGGCCTTTAAGCTGTATGAATTCGCTTTTATCCGATGGTGAACACATAAATTTCTCGAGCGTTTCACATGCACGAAAAAGCTCATCCGTATTCGGAAAACCAGCCTTTGATGCTTCTCCCGTGTGCAATTCAAAGTAAATTTGCAGTGGAGCTGTGCGCTGATCGATCCGTGCCAGGATCGTCTGCAGAATCTCCACAGAATCGATGCCCTGAATCGCATCAAAAAGAGCGAGCGCCTTATTCACTTTATTTTTCTGAAGCGTGCCGATCATATGAAGCGCGGCATTCTCCAATTGATCTCGTGTCGAACCGAATTTTGTCCAAGCTTCTTGGACTCTATTTTCGCCGAAGAGACGAATTCCAGCATGATATGCGGCGAGAATCGACTCAAAGGGGTTGAATTTCGATACAGCCATGAGAGAGACCTCATGTACCGATCTCCCTGAGCGTGCGCACGCTTGCTCGATTCTCTCCCGTATCAGTGCGGTATTGTCGCGTATGTGTTCAGCGATATCAAGCATATTGAAAATGTACCAGCGATCAAGGTTCTGAGCAAGAATCACCGCACCACAAGACGAGATTGAACCGAGCTCATATTTCCGCTGTAATCGCTGACATGCACAATGAGGTCGTGTTCACCTCGTGGAAGTAAAAGGTTTCCAATTTTGAATAATCCTGTTGATGTGAGGGCGTTCATTGAAGGAGCTTGATTGTCTAAAAATGCGAGGCCATTTTCGCTCCGCTTCGCTCCAAGAAATGAAGTATCCAAAACCGTCTTGCCATCGAGCATAATTGAAAAT
>CAYXOW010000055.1:5837-6151 GCA_964466815.1 uncultured Treponema sp. | reverse complement strand
CGCACCTTTGTCGTCGACGCAATTGAATCGTACGCATCGACCGCAATCGAATAATTCCCCTGTAAACAGGAGACTGTATTTACTTTTGATCCGTGAGGCTGAACTAAGTCTATCACGGCACTGTTCGCCATATCGATTCTAGTTAAGGTGACACTTTGAATAGAAGGCGCACTGTGGTCGACAAGCCATGGTGCCAGAAATATCGGATTGATCCAGAGCGCGTTATGTATATCATATAGAGAAACACTGAGAAATCCCGACGGAAATACGCCGGATCCAGCACTTTTTGAAATTGTCTCGCCCGCAGACACTCG
>CAYXOW010000055.1:4864-5819 GCA_964466815.1 uncultured Treponema sp. | reverse complement strand
CCCTATTCCAGGTGCTTCACGAGACAGGGTTTCAAAGACTGCAGGCGCAGAGTTGTCGAGTCCTGATATTACGCTAAGATATTGCTCTGGATGCTCGATCACGATGGTGTTGCCAAGCGGAAACGAAAAGATCGAACGAGACTGCGAAACTTCACGTTGAATATACACTACGGCACCACTCGCAGGCGCTCTAATTTCATTCTGGGCCATACCGAGCTCAATGCTACTCCGAGGTACAAGACCAAAGGCACTTCTCCTTGTATCTAATTGTGCGAGCAATGATCCAAAACCTACAATTTCATTCGCTTGCGGGAGGACAAAATCCAGCGCTCCTACAGTAGTGAAGAACAACATCATCGTGAGCGTGAGCGCAATTTTGGAAAAAAAGTGGATACCTTGTCTTTTCATTGCAATTCTATGCCATCTTGAAAGAGTACTGCGAATGAATCGCCGGAGCGAGCGATCCCCGTCGCCCCTGCCCACTCCCGCTCAAAAAGCCCATTCTGCAGGAGGATCACCTCCGAAGCTGAAGGGTTCGAACCCGATATCCGCAATACGGCCACCCTATTTTCTCCAATCGAGCCAATCGTGAAGTATTGAGTATCTTCACTCGAAGCCCTCGCAACTAGATTTTGCTGATGAAGTATTATAGTTCGACAAATATTATTCTTTATATTATAATATATTAATTTTTCATTCTGCGCGGCGATCGCATAAGAACCATCATTCGAAATACTCATTGTTCCCTGCACCACCGATGGATCTGCAACTTTCGCCGCATTCAACAGCGTGTAGGAGTTTTTATCGTTCTTAAAGGTCTCCATATTCTGTGGAGAGAGGCCTTTTAGGACCACGATATATTTCCCATCATCGGAGATCGCGAGCGCGTATATTGGACGAATCCCGCCACTATGCTGCGAAGTGCACACGATTCTATTTCCATTTTTATCGAATA
>CAYXOW010000055.1:862-4854 GCA_964466815.1 uncultured Treponema sp. | reverse complement strand
CCCCGCGACGAAATAGCTCTTGTTTGCATCGATCGCCGTGATCTGCATAGGAAATTCTCTCTGCCATTGAATCGCACCTTGGTTATCGATTTTTGCGATCCCCATTTGATCACCTCGCACCAAAATTCTCCAAGTGGATTTAAACCAAGGATACGCAAGAGCGGAGAGTTGTACAGGCGCACGACCAAGCTCGTGCAATTCAAGCACCTGAGGTACTCGCGCATAAGATATCCAGCCATCCTCATCGATCGCTACACTTGCAGAACTCGGCAAAGAATAGATAATTTTCGATGCGACATCGATGTAACCAAAATTAAAATCAGTTTTGAAGGGCAATAGATTCGAAAGGTGATCCGACATTTCGCTTATGGAGCGAGCCTGCGTAAAAGGTAAGAAAGAGGGTTGAGATATGCGCGCAATTCTTTTTGTATCTCTTACCGCAAAAACGACATACAGCAAAGCGAGCAATATAAGTATAAAAATACGTGATCGACCTTTCATCTCGCATTGATGGTGCATGACAGCCGCGAGTGAGTCAAGACATGGTGGAGCTTTTATCTGTGATATAAATCCTATATATTTAAATGAAAGGAAATTCGATATGGAGCAAGAATACAAAGCATTATTCGATATGGCACAGCGGGCTTGTGCTCAGAGTTATTCCCCCTACTCAAAATTCAGAGTAGGGGCTGCCCTTCTATGCGAGGATGGGTCGATTGTTATTGGAACAAATGTCGAGAACCGCAGTTTTGGCCTCACCATCTGTGCGGAGAGAAGCGCAGTCGTATCAGCCGTCGCAATGGGTAAAAAACGCTTTAAAGCGCTTGTAATCGCAACTCCAGATGCGAGCTATCCTGTGAGTCCCTGTGGGGCATGTCGACAAGTGATATCAGAATTTATGCCGGCGACAGCACCGGTTGTTTTTGGTAACTCCGAAACCTCATTCGTATCATCCACAGTTGGAGAACTTCTCCCTCACGATGCACTGCACGAATTGAACCACAACGAGTGAAGTGTACCTTTACGCTGATGGAACAGTTAATAAATTCCTAAAGAGCCTCTCACGTGCCCTTGCGAGAATGCGTATTGAGAAGCTCGGCGGCATGGGCTCTGGAGACTTCGCTCTCGGATATGCCCGAGAGCATACGCGCGATTTCAATTTCGCGCTCAGAGCGTGTCAGAAAATGGATCTGAGTCCTTGTGCGACCATTCTCAATGTATTTTTCGACCTTTCCCTGATGATCAGCCTGGGCTGCGATCGTGGCGAGGTGTGTCACACAGAGCACTTGCCGAAATTCACTGAGCTGACGCAGATAGTTGCCGACGGCAACACCGACCTGACCACCTATACCAGCGTCAATTTCGTCAAATATAAGCGTTTCGACGATATCGCGCGACGCAAGAACCGCTTTCAAGGCCAATGCTAATCTTGAGAGCTCACCGCCCGAAACAATTCGAGAGAGCGGTTGTTCCGGCTCTCCAGGATTTGGGGCAATAAAGAATTCGACCTGGTCTATGCCTTTCAAAGAAACTCGATATGCCCCATGTTCGTCGGTTGCTCTTGTCACACGAAGGTGCACTTGAACATCAGGCATTCCCAATGTGCGAACAATCTCCTCAATAGAGGCGGAGAAGGCGGAAGCGGCAGCCATTCTCTTTTCTGAAAGATGAATAGCTTTTTCTAGGACGCTCGCTTTTACCCTTTTCAAACGGCTTTCAAGTTCGGCCGCGTTCTCGTCTGAGTTTGAATAATGTTCGACCATCAAGCGTGCATGTTCGTATCGATCGAGCACATCGGAGAGTTGTGGACCATATTTGCGCTTCAAGCGCTGCAAATCCGCCAATCTGTGTTCAATCGATTCTAGGCGAATTGGATCGAATCTCAGACCAGCCTGATAGTCTTTGAGCGACTCTGCAATATCCTCAAGTTCGTAATAGACCGCAGAGAGCCTATCGGAGAGCGGAGCAATCTTTGTATCGATGCTCTGAGCACTCTCGAGATCCGAGCGTGCGCGCTTGAGCAAATGTAGTACATTGGCAGATTCGGCCTCGTCTAGCAAACTTGATGCTTCAGAAATCGCTCCATAGAGTTTCTCATGTTGAGAGAGTATCTTCTCTTCAGCCTCGAGCTGTTCGTCTTCGGATTCTTTCGGTTTTACAGACGCGATGTCTTTGAGTACGAATTCAAGGTAATCGATCTCCTGGGTGCGTTTTGATTTCTGCTCTAGAACTTGGGTGTATTCATGTGCGAGACGCCGCCACTCGGTGTATTCAGATTGGAACTGCCGAAGGTCCTCGTTCAATTCGGCAAACGCATCCAACATTGAAATATGTGTCGCTGGATCTATGAGCCTCTGATGCTCATGCTGCCCATGTATATCGACAAGAAATTGAGTAAATTCGAGAAGCTCATTTCTAGAAACTTGCCGCTCCTGTATCCATGCAAGACTTCGTCCGCTTTCCTTCAAGGTTCGTCGAATGAGAATTCCTTCATCTCGATCGCACTCTATTTCTTTTTCAGAGAGCCACTGATGCAGATCTTCATAAGGGCTGAATGAAAAAACCGCGGATACCGAGCACTCCTTCGCACCTTCTCTAATAATTGAACTGTCAGCTCGTGCACCTAGCAAAAAGCCAAGTGCATCGACAATGAGCGATTTTCCAGCACCGGTTTCGCCTGTAAAAATCGTCATCCCTCTCTCCAGCGAGAGTTCAATATGTTCAATAATTGCAAAATTGGTGACAGACAAGTGCTCAAGCATCACTGTCTCCCGACCAGCCGAGTTTTGTTCTCAAAGCACAGAAAAAAGAATTACCTGGAGGAACCACAAGGAGAGCCGGCTTTTTATAGCGTTGAATCTTGACTGAATCATGGACCTTGAGGCCGATCATATCGTGGCCATCGACGGTAAGAAGGGCGCCAGTCTTCCTTGTCTCATCAATGGAGATTTCGACGAGAGTCGATGCAGGTATCAAGAGGGGACGAGAAGCAAGCGTAAATGGACAAATTGGGTTGATGATCAGTGCGCCAATTTCGGGATGAACCGCAGGGCCGCCTGCCGCGAGGTTGTATGCGGTCGATCCGGTCGGAGTCGCAACAATGAGACCATCGGCGCGATAATGCCCAAAGCGTTCATTGTTGATCGAGAGACACATCCTGATCATCCGCGCATTGCCCTCTGAGGATACGACAACATCATTGAGGGCAATCCCATCGAATAGCTGTATTTGATCCCTGTACGCCTGTACTTTCAGCATGAGCCTCTTCGATTCAACGATTCTGCCGTCTTGCCAATCTTTAAATGTCGAATCCCATGTTTCCATTTTATTTGCGGCAATGAATCCGAGTGTGCCAAGATTGATTGGTAATATCGGAATGCCCAGTGGGCATGCAAAGCTTGCGGCATAGAGCAGCGTCCCATCGCCGCCAAGGCTAATGAAAAGATTATATTTCGAAAAATCGGGTATTTCAGAAATTGGCCCTCGAAACGCAAGAATATCCGCATGCCATCTCTTTTCCTCAAGCTGCCTCTGGACGATCTTAGCCGCATTCCCAGCATCATCCTTATTGAGATTCGCAAAAATGAGCGCAGACGTGCACGTGGTCATAGTAGCTCCTAAGGCAAGGTCGCGATTATTTTGCCTATCTGATCGACTTGTTGATTCGAAAGCTTATGATGCATCGGGAATAGAAGACATCGAAGGGCTAGGTTTCGGGCATTTGGAAAATGCTTATCGGCGTTCTCTTCTAGCATCGCTAGGCTGCTTGAAAAGGCCGGCAGCACCTGCACACCGTATTTTTTTGCATAATCGATAATGTCCTTCGCGCCAGCGGCTGAAATTATAGGAAATGCGTATGTCGTTTTGTTTTCGCCGATAGCTTGCGGCGCCGAGTGGCGGGTTCGCGATAACTGCGCCATGAGAATATCAAAAATCGTCTTTCTACGTTCAATGAGCACCGAATAGCTCCTGAGCTGAGACAATCCAAGCGA
>CAYXOW010000055.1:0-816 GCA_964466815.1 uncultured Treponema sp. | reverse complement strand
CAGAGAGCGCAATATTTGTGCGTCGCGTTTTCCCTTTGCGCACAACAGAGCTCCGCCACCAGTCGCTATCGCAGAATCTGCTTCCATGCTCCACACATAGAAACGCGCATTTTGATCGTGTGCGCTTTCACTTTCGAGTTCTGCTAATGTTTGGGAAATATCTTCAATAATAGGGATGTTCAGCTCTCGTACAAGTGAAGGTAATGTCATTACACCTAGGGCATCGAAAAGAATTATTGCAGTTGGATTTGCTGCTCTTATATCGTCGATTGTTGGTTGAAAAGTAGCTTCATTCACATCGAGAATCGTCGGTTCATATCCTGCATTAGCCACAACGAGTTTATGCCATTCAGGCGCTAATGCCGATAGAGCAATTTTGGCGCCTTTCGGTAAATCGCAGATTTCTATTGCCTTTAATAGCGCGTTATACGGGCTTCTAAATGCGATTGATTCCTCATATTTAAATTGCTCTTCTATTGATCTCTCGAATCGATTTCTATAAATATCGTCGCCGACAGCATCCTCCACCATTCGGCTCAGTACGAGATCCATATCTTTTCTGGTTATATAAGAAGAAAAAACTGAAATCATTGTTTTTATACTATCATTTTAACAGGACACGGACAAGGATGATTCAATTTGTAGTGTTGTATTCAACATCGAGTATAACAAATCGAATTGAACGCGGCACAACAGTCGTCGCAGTGTAACCAAGGTGTAAGAAACACGCACCTGCATTTACTAAAATTCTTCGATCGCCGTGCAGGTGCTCGGGAAAAGATGGAGGTCTCAGGCGGCGCGCGATACCACGCCATA
>CAYXOW010000054.1:6185-14517 GCA_964466815.1 uncultured Treponema sp. | reverse complement strand
GCTCTCCTTGCGTTCGAGGAGCGATTGGTGCCCCTTGAATTGAGCGTCGATTTCAGCGAGGCTCGCGTCGTACTCAGCAGAGAGGGCAGGCGAGGCGTTCCGCTTTTTGGCCTCGATGCTGGCGCGATCCTTTTCGAGCTCTTTGAGCGGCATCGACGCGATGAGACCATCGAGCTCGTTGAGCGTTGAGGCGAGAAGAAGAATCTGATCCATGCCCGCCTTGACGGATTTTTCGGCCTCCGGCATCTCGTTGGGGTTCATCTTTTTAAAAGTGGCGAGGAAAGAATCGGCGTCTTTTGCGGCCTGCGCGTAGGTCTCCGCGTAGGGACCGAGCGATGTGTAGTCGACCTTTCCTGCTGTACTTGCCGACGATCCGCGCGCCGAAGGGCCGAGCGACTCGAAAAATTGGCGGATCCGCTTCGGCATGCGAGCCTTGTAGTCGATCGAGTGCACGATGAGACTCACCGCCATGACCGCGGTGGGGATGATGAACCAAGGCGTTTTCTGATCCGAAAACAGATTGATGAACAGAAATATCGTGGATACGCTGAAAAAGCTAAAAAAGCGGCTTAAAAATGTGCGGCGCTCTTTGTTGATCGCTTTATATTCCTTGAGCTGACTCGCGTCGAGGTTGGCGATTCCCTCTGCCTCTCTAGCGATTCGGCCCGACTGGCCGACACGGAAAAAACGATGCAATAGGCCGAAAAACCACAGCGCGCTGATGGGTACAGCCCAAGGGACCTGGTTGGCGTATGTCGTATTGACATAGTACAGCACCGCGTTGATACCGAGGAAAGAGATGATGGAGGGAACGATCGAGTGTCGTAGTTTTTCGGCGGTTTTTTTAAGTTCGGCGCGGTAGGTCGCGAAGCCGCTCGACAATTTAGCGGAGAGCTTCCTATCGATTTTTTCTCGCACCCGCTGCGCTACCTCGTCTGTGTGATACAAACCACGCGATCGAGAATCTCTCAGAATACCCGCATCGGCAAGGCTCGAAATGACGTCCCATGCGGTTTGCCCATATTTTCCGAGATAAGCCCAGGCCTCTTCGGATGAGGGGCGGCGCCCGGTGCGCTTAATTTCTTCGAAAATGTGACGCTTGAGAGTCTCGAAGGATGGAATTGCGTTGGGGTCGTTGGTGTTGGCCGAGGCAGGATTAGGTCTAGTCTCGCCGGCCTGGCTCTCGCTCTCTCCTTGGCGAATTTCCTCGCCCGTTGCGGATGGCGCTCGCTTCGATTGCGCCCCTTCTTGCCCTGGAGAGCTTGAAGAAGTAGCACTCGTCTTTTGGACAGATTGTTCGGCGGAGTCCTCGAGCCTAAATGCCTCGATTTTCTCTCCACTTGGCATTTCGATTACGACTGAAGTTGCACCTTTTTTAAGAGAAGGCGATGCTTGGAGCGCTGCTGAGGACACGCAGATGCCCCCCAGAGGTACCGCCCGCACCAGCTCCTCCGCGATATCCGCCGTACTGCCGATCGCCCCATCTTCGGCAAAGAGCACATCGCCGACATTGATGCCGATTTTCACCTTGATCGACCCCGAAAGCACCTTCTGAATGTCGACAGCCGCTTGAATCGCCGATGAAGAGGTGTCGAAGCTTACGATCGCTTCGCCGCGCGACGATTCGAGCACGCGCCCACCCTTCGATTGAGTAGCTGTCCGGATCGTTTCCTTAAATTGTGAAAATGTAGCTAACGCTTCATCTTTGCCGCGCGAGAGCAGAGAATCGGGACTTGCGATCTCGGCGTGCATTATAGCGCAGAGACGAATTTCGTCGGATGACATTTAAAAATAAGCCTATATCCAGAATAGTACTTGGTCAAGCGGACAACATCCTGCGAAAGGCCGCTCACCCCACAAAATCGAAATACGCGGAGAGATCCACAATCGACACTCTCCTGAGCGCAATGTCGATCTCCTCGTCTAAGGCGATTCCTCTCGGTAACTTGATCGATGTCTCAAAGCCGAACTCTTTAATAATGATTGCAGATTTCTCCGAGGCGTCGAGCACAGTCGCTTTTCCCTTCCATTCGGGATTTCTGCTCAGATGCACCATAGTCCAGTGCGCGCGTGAGTCGCGCTCGGCCTGACGATTCTTAGCCGCTTGCTGGCTATAGGTATAGAGGCGCTCTTCCATAGCTTCGATGTCGAGCGGGGCTGAGCGGATCTGGTAGTGGGCGAGAAGATCCTGGTAGCGACGGAGCGGGCTCGTGACCTGCGAGTAGAACGAGAGACCGAGCCCTGCGTGGGCGGAGCATGAGGCGCTGACGATGCTGGCGCGCATCGATCGGCGACGCGCGAAGTTCTGCGCGAGGCTGGGGGAGGGGCCTTCGCCGCAACCCGCAGCTTTCGCCGACGCGGGTGGATCCTGAGTCGCGTAGGGAAAGGGCAATTTTCTCTCGAATGCCCAGCGGGCGGCCGCCTCTCCTGCGAGAATCATGAGCTCCTGCACGAGGTTGGCGGATCGAGTTGCGGGAACGAGCTGAAAGAGGGGGATGCCCCCGCGCACTTTGATCGAGACTTCCGGGAAATCGATGTCGATCGCGCCGTGGGCGCGCCTGAGCAGCGCCCGTGTGCGCGCCACGGTTGCAAGGCGCGCAAGAACATCGTCGGAATCGAGCATAGTGTCGGCTTCTTGGTAGGTGAGGCGGCGGACACGCACCGTGCTAGGGGTAATCGTGGTGGAGGTGATGCGCCCCTCACTGTCGAGACGCACGCCGAATGAGAGTGCAGGCGACTCCTCTTGCAGGCCAAGCCCTAATTGTTGAATCATATCCTCAGGCAACATCGGAATGGTGCGTTCGGGGAGATAGAGTGTGGAGCCCCGCACCATCGCCTCGCGGTCGAGATCCGAGAACGGCGCGATTCTCGAGGCCGGGTCCGCAACGTGGATCCACACGGTGTCGCCTTCGATGGAGACGGCGTCGTCAGGATCGTTCGACCACTCGTTGTCGATTGCGTAACTTCGGAGGTGACGGAGGTCCATTCGAGGAATGTCGAGCTCCGCGCGCTCAGCCTCCTGCGCTGGGCAGCTTGGCGCGGTGAGAATGCATCCGTTCCGTTCCGGCCAGGGGTTGAAACTTGCATCCCAGATGCCTGTCGCGATGAGCGCCTCATGCACCGCGCGAGGTTCCATTTTTATACCAATAGCGCGAATGAGCGCACTTTCATCGCTCAATCCGCGCGCATATCTGTTCAGCTCGTCGATAAAACTCTTATATCGAACATCATCGATTCCGTCGAACTTTGTGCGGCGCCTCCAGGAGCGAGAAAAATCCTCGATGAAGGACGACCTGAGCGCGATAAGCTCGCGACGCTTCTGTTCTTTCTCCTCAAGCGCGCGCCGCTCCGCTTCACTCCGGAGGCGGATTCCTTCGTCGAGCAGCTCGACCGACGGATCATCGGCGAGAACGCGCCACGCACGCACAATATGATCGGGACCTGCATCGGTCCACGCGAGCTCGGCGAATTCTCGCCAGGGCATGGGGCCGTAACCCTCGGGGTGCTCCGCGGCGAGTAGCTCGAGCGCTTCGCGAACATCGGCCTCACCGTTGTCGGCGCTTGGAAATGCGCGCATCGGGCCGGGATGGGCGAGCGCAAGATCCTTCTGACGCACTCGTTTCTCCTCGCCGTCGATAGTCTGTACGACTATTCTGTCGACGTCTATAGCGGACACAATAGCGGGCTTTTGTTTGTACATGACGAGAGAACGGAGCGGAAGCATGACTTGTTTATAGCTTCAAAGATGCCGATACTCAAGTGTGCATATCGACTCAGTTGCGGAGGCGAGTGCCCTGTGATATAGTTTTTTTGCGTTCGTAGCGCAATTGACCGTTTGAAAATTATTTTACAAATATCAAGGAGAGGAAGATGACTGCATTGCTCGTAGGTGTCGGACTCATTGTTGTCGCAGTACTCATGGTCCTGCCGGGAATTCTTGGATGGTGGGGCGATGTGCTCGCGTTTTTAAGAGGCGCGGTTCCCGTGCTCGCGGTGTTGATCGGCGCCCTGGCGGTGTTTATCGGAATTGCCGACATCAAAGACAAGATTGAAGAGAAGAAAGAAGAAGAGAAAGAGAAGGCGGAGAACGCTGAAGGCGCTCAGAAAGAGTCCGAAGAGAAAGAAGAAAAAGAAGAGAAAAAGGAATAGGCCGTTTACGATATAGAGATGCTTGACAGATTTCTCAATCTGTGGGAATATGCACGCGCAATTTTGGAATACTCCACAATAAGGTGAAGGTATAGATAGATGAAGACTGTATTCGTTACTGCAGCAACAGCTGAGCGCAAATGGTACATCATCGATGCAGCCGGCAAACCGCTTGGACGCGTCGCAGTGAAAGTCGCTTCGATCCTCAGAGGCAAGAATAAGCCAACCTACACGCCGAGCCAAGAGACTGGCGATTATGTCATTGTGATCAACGCGGACAAAGTCGCGATTACCGGCAGAAAGCGCCAGAACAAGATGTACTACCACCACACCGGATTCCCCGGTGGGCTCAAGGATTTTACCTTCAATGAACTCATCGAGCGAAATCCTGTATCGCCTCTCGAAATCGCGATCCGTGGTATGCTTCCCAAAGGGCCCCTTGGGCGCAAGCTGTTCAAGAATGTCAAGGTCTATGCCACAGCCGAGCATCCGCACGCTGCGCAGACACCGATCGCGATCGATCTTTGATCAGGAAGGGAAACGAAATGGTTAAGAATATCAATCTTGGAATCGGAACCGGGCGCCGCAAATGCGCGATCGCGAGAGTGTTTCTCCGCGAGGGCACGGGCAAAATCATCATCAATCAGAAAGAGCTCAAAGAGTATTTCCCCGTTGAGACCCTCGTGAGCCAGGTACGCAAACCGTTTCAGGTGACGGACAGCGAGAACAAGTTCGATGCGTTCATAACGGTGGTCGGCGGCGGCCCGACCGGCCAGGCAGGCGCCTGCGCCCACGGTCTCTCCCGCGCGCTTTCGCAGATCGATCCAGCGAACCATGTTTCGCTCAAGGCGAATGGGCTTCTCACGCGCGACCCGCGTATGGTCGAGCGAAAGAAATACGGTCAGCGCGGCGCTCGCCGGAGATTCCAGTTCTCGAAACGCTAATCCATGGCTTCGCGGATTGAGTCTGTTCGCGAAAAGGCCTCCGGATCGCTCGAAGTGGCGGTCTCCGGGGGCCTTGTGTTTTTTATAGACGCGGTGGATGCGGGGCTTCTGGGAGTTGTGCTCGCGAGGAGTCGCGGCGGCGCAGTCGAGGGTGGAGTGCGCTACAATGTGAGTAGCGGAATACGCGATACTGAAGCGAACGCAACCCTCAACCTATGGCCTCAAGCTGAACTCAGCGAAGAAGAAGTGCGGGTGCTGGAGCGGTTGGACGCGCTGCGGCGCGCGCGGTTCTATGCGGTGCAGATCGCGGCGCGCGCGGAGCAGGGGACGCGCCAGATGTACGAAAAGTTGGTCCACAAAGGGTTTGCGGCGGAAGTCGCGCGCGCCGCTGTATCCTGGATGTGCGAATCAGGCTATATCGACGACGTCCGCTACGTGAGGATGCTCTTTATGGCTCACAGCGTAAAGCGTGGCCAGGGGCTCTCGAGAGTCCAGCAGATCGCATGGCAGCGCGTAGGGCTCTTCGACAACCAAAAACGCATTATCGCTGAGGCAGTCGGATCCATAGAAAAAGATGACATGGCGAAGGCGGTGAGAATGAGCGCCGAGCAGATCCTGAAACGCGCGACAAAAATCGATCCACGTTCAAGACAGGAGTTCAAGCGCGAAGGTTTTGTGGAAGATCCCGGCTCCAGCGAAGTGATGCCCGCCAGGCGAGCAGATATAAGAAGTACGCTCCGCGCTCATCTCAAACGCATGGGCTTCCCTGGACCAGCGATCGATACATACCTCGAATCCTTAGAAAATGCTAAAAAATGAGAAACAAAAAAAATACTATTTTCCTATACTTGACAGACCTTACAACTAGATTCAATAATATGTCATAAATTTCAAGCCGGAGGGGCGCATCGCATGGATGACGATATCCTGACCATTGAAGAAGTAGCAAAGTATTTGCGTGTATCTGAGAGGACAGTGTACGACTGGGCCCAGAAAGGCGAGATACCTTCCGGGAAAATCGGCACCGTCTGGAGATTTAAAAAAAGTGAAATCGAGCGATGGGTCAATGAGCGTCTTTCCTCAAATAGACCGGTCGCGCTTATCAACAGTGTTAAAATTCAGAATATCATCTCACCCGACAGAATCCTCTTTCTCAATTATCCTTCCAAGCGCGACGCGCTTATCGCGCTTTCCGAGAATTTAGCCTCCGCGCCACAGATTAAGAACAGGCAGGAGCTTGTCTCAGAGATCCTTCGCAGAGAAGACCTCATGAGCACCGCGATCGGAAAAGGCATCGCGATTCCTCATGTGCGACTGAACTCGGTCACCGACCTTGTGGTCTCTATCGGTATTTCTCGTTGCGATATCGCGGATTTTCAGACAATCGATGATGTGCCGGTGCGTCTTTTGTTTATGATCGCAGCGGCATATAATCAACACGCGTATTATCTGCAGACGCTTTCGTTCTTCTCCGCGCGCCTCAAGGTTGTGGAACTGCGGGATAAGCTCCTCGGATGCAAAGCAGCCCAGGAGGCCTACGACTTGTTGATTCAGCAGGATCAATAACGGCGCAACACCGACGCGAAAGCACCTGCAGCGCGAAAGCGCATCTGCGGGTGCTTTTTATTTTGCTTGAAAAGGAATTGCCTTGTGTATCTGAAGAGTCTAGAGATATTCGGATTCAAATCCTTTGCGGACAAGGTGCGCATCGAGTTCTCGCAGGGAATTTCAGCTCTGCTTGGGCCGAATGGATGCGGTAAGTCCAATGTTGTCGATGCGATTAAGTGGGTCGTCGGAGAACAGTCGCCGAAGAGCCTCCGCGCCGAGACGATGAGCGACATCATCTTCAATGGTACCGAGAACCGCCGGCCGCTCTCGGTGGCCGAAGTGACGATCACCATGAGCAACGATGGTGGAGCTCTTCCTCTCGATGTGCCGGAGATTGAGGTGAAGCGGCGACTCTATCGCTCGGGCGAAAATGAATATTTTATCAATGGCCGGCAGTCGAAGCTTAAGGAAGTGCGCGAGCTCTTCTGGGATACCGGTCAGTAAATCTGCCTACTCGGTGATGGAGCAAGGGCGCATCGATCAGGTGCTCTCTTCGAAGCCCGAGGACAGGCGCTATCTCTTCGAAGAGGCGGCGGGCATTACGAAGCATAAAGCCCGCGCCCGCGAAGCTGAACTCAAACTCGCCAAAACCGAAGAGAATATGCGGCAGATCGAGAGTATTGTGCGCGAGGTCAAACATTCCTACGAGTCGCTCAAGACTCAGGCTGAAAAAACCTCACAGTACCGTAAGCTCAAGGAACGAATCTTCGAAACCGAACTCGATCTCTACCTGGTACGACTCAGGCAGTTTGTGCGCGATCGCGACCGGAGCAGCGCCCTATTCGACCAGAAGAAGCAGGAGCGCGAGGAGCTCGTGAGGCGTGTCGAGCGTATGAGTCAGTCGATGTCGCAGGGGCTCGACCTTGTGAACGAGCTCGAAGCCAAGCTTGTCGAAATGCAGAAGCTGCTCTATGGTCTCGCCGTTGAGAAGAATGCGAAAGAGAAGCAGAAAACGCTCTTCGCGGAGCGGCAGAGGGAGCTCAAGAGTAAAATCGAGCAACTCGAAGGACGCGATCGGGCCATTGCCTCGAAAATTGAGGCTCTTCAGGACGAGGAGGGCGACCGTGAGGCAGAGTTCGCGGGCTACCGCGCGCGTATCCGCGAAGTGGAAGCTAATATTAAGACGTTCGATGAGAATATATCCGCCGCAGCGCTCGCCGTGAAAGCCAACGAGGAGAGTATCCGGCACAACACAACGGAATCGAAAGAAATCGCAGAGAAGACTTCGGGGCTCAGGAAAGAGCTCGATACGATCACTGAACGAATCGCCCAGCTCGTCGACGAGCGCTTGCGTCAGTCTGAATCTCTGACGAATGAGCGGCAGAATCTTGAATCGCGGATTAAAGATCACATTGCGGAAATTGTTCGCGCCGTCGCAGCTCGAGCGGACAGACTTCAGGATTACGCACGAATCGCCTCCTCATTGAGCGCACAGGAGAGAAGTCAGGAGATTGAGCGGCTCGGGTCGGAATTACGCAATCTCTCGGAGCGTTCCAAGAGTCTCGAACAGGATTTTCTGCAGTACATCGCCATTGCGCCCGGCTTCCTCAATGAGCTTGTCGCGCCCGAGGGCGTGATGACGCAGAAACGTCGTATCGACGCCGCGATTCTTGCGCACCAGGAGAAGCTGA
>CAYXOW010000054.1:5194-6086 GCA_964466815.1 uncultured Treponema sp. | reverse complement strand
CGAGAAGACAAAGATTCAGGCGCAGATGGAGGCTGCTCAGGATGCGCTCTCGGTGCTGCGGCGGGAAATCGCCGGTCAAGAGTCCTATCGCCGCGAGATTGCGAACGAACTCTCCAGCGAGCAAAGGAGGCTCTCAGAGCTCGATGATGAGATCGAAGGGCTCGAGGAAGAGCTTGCAGAGATCGAACTCAAGGGCAAAAAGCTCTCCGAGGATATGAACGAACTTGAGAGCTCCATCAGCCAGCGCACTGCCGATCTCGCGGAGAAGCGTACAGAATCGGCGGAACTCGATAAAAAGCTGCAGAGCATTCAAGGTGAGCTCGAGAGCCTCCACATGGCCATCGCGCAGAGTGAAACCGAAATTCGTACGCTCAAGGATACCTTTACAGAGCTCTACTCGCGCGATCTTTTAGCGTTCGAGACGCGCATGTACGATATTCGCAAGCCGCTCTCGGAAATCCGTGAACTTTTGGCTTCCTACAAGGGCTCGCTCTCTGCGCTCGGTTCGGTGAATCTCATGGCGCCCGAAGAGTTCGAAGAAGTGAAGCAGCGTTATGAATTTTTGTCGGAACAATTTGACGACCTCGTCAAGGCGCGCGCCGATCTGGTGAGAATCACCGATGAAATCCGCACCGAGAGTGCACAGCTCTTTGTCGATACCTACAATCGTATCAAGAAGAATTTCCACAACATGTTCAGGCGTCTCTTTGGTGGTGGACGAGCGGAGCTTCGCCTGCAAGACTCGGACCATGTGCTGGAGAGCGGTATTGAGATCTACGCACAGCCTCCCGGCAAGAAGCTTGAGAATATTTCGTTGCTGTCGGGCGGCGAGCGGACGCTCACTGCGATCGCGCTGCTCTTCGCCACATATATGGTGAAACCTTCTCCTTTC
>CAYXOW010000054.1:3533-5095 GCA_964466815.1 uncultured Treponema sp. | reverse complement strand
GCAAGAAGACGGTTGCGTGCGCGGACACGCTGCTCGGCGTCACAATGGAAGAATCGGGCGTGACTAAAGCCATCGCGATCCGTGTGCGGAACGATAATGGCATCGTGCGGCCTGTATATGACAGAGATGAATCTTTTATTGAGGAAGAGGTCGAGTACGAGGATGGTCGTCAAATCTCCGAGGCTCCAAGCGATGCTGAAAGGATAACACCATGAATGCGGAAGCGCTCGATGAACGCATATTTTATCGAGATTCATCGAAAACTGAGTTCGATGCGCAAATAATCGAGATAGAAAATGTCGACCGCGTCGGCGAAGGCGACGGCAAAGACGATCAAAAGGAAACCGCTCCTCCGCGAGCGAAGATAAGGCTCGATGCTACCGTTTTTTATCCTGAGGGAGGAGGTCAGCCCCCCGATACTGGATGGATCGGCGGCGCGCAAGTAATCGATGTGCAAGAGATCGGCGGCAAAATTTGGCATACGGTAATAGGCGGAGCAATTCATGAATTCCGCACTGGCGCTACCGTCCATCTACGGATCGACAGGGAGCGCCGCCTCTACCACACTCAGCAGCACACGGGCCAACACCTGTTGTCGGCGGTGCTCGAGCAGGAGTACGACGTCCATACGCTCTCGTTTCATCTTGGCGAGGAGTACTGCACCATCGATGTATCCGCTCAGAATCCAGCTGATGTAAGACTGGCTGAGATCGAAGCGAATGTTGAAGATTGGATTGCCCGCGATGTGCCCGTGCGCGTACACTACTGTCCGCCTGAGGATATTTCGTCATTTCGCCTGAGGAAACGACCGCCTGCAGATGAGGCGGTGATCCGCGTCGTCGAGATCGACAGATACGACTGGTCGCCCTGCGGCGGTACCCACGTCGAGCGCACAGGCCAGATTCGAGCCCTCAAAATCCTTTCTGTTGAACGCTACAAGGGCAACACGCGCCTCTACTTCGTCGCGGGTACGCACGCTGTGCGCCTGCTATCGCGTATCTACGATGAAGCAAGAAGCGCTGCATTGCTTTTAAACGCTGGAGTTGAGCATCTCTCGGCTCGCGTGCAGGAGAGCATGGAAAAGACGTCGGCGTTGGATCGAAAGTATAAACGATGCGCACAGCAGAGCGCAGAAGTTACTGTAGCGCTTGCAACCGCGGCTGCGGATCCCATCTTCCCTATCGTCTTTACCCTCGAGGACGAAGATGCTGAGAGAGCAACCACCTTAGTGAGGGCTGCCTCGGCGAAGGGGAGAGCAGGGCTTGCGCTCTCTATCCCTGACATGACGGTGGTGACTCAGACACCCTCCGGTGGCGATTTTCCAGCTTTGGCGACAGCGCTCAAACCAGCGATGGTACACCTTGGCGGGCGCGGTGGTGGCGGGCCCAACTTCTTTCGCGCCAATTTTGGAACTGTCGAGGAAGCGCGTCGTTTTCTTGAAAGTGCCGAAGAACTGTTGCGTGAGAGAACCAGCACCGAGCGCGCGAAGTAAGGGCGCCGACGTACTACCAGAACATCGCTAGAGCGCGAGAGGTCTCCTGTTGTCCGTGAGCCGCTGGCTT
>CAYXOW010000054.1:0-3520 GCA_964466815.1 uncultured Treponema sp. | reverse complement strand
AGATATTCCTTATCGAGACTCAGTTCTCGAATAAAAAGGCGCATCTGTTCCTCCGAAAGGAGATTCTGTTCGGCGTAGAGATACACGAGGGCGCGCTCCGCGATGAGCGGCACCCTGAGCGCATTGAGGTGCATCTCGTGCTCCTCCCCTGCGCCCGAGCGACCTTCGATCGAAGAGTACAGCCTCGAATCCTCAATATTCCCCTGAAGCGCGCCGAGCTCCGCGAGAAGAGGCGCGATGTTGCCCCGCGCGGCGAGCTCGCCGAAGGGCTTAAGCGTAAAGAATGTGTATTCCTTGCCGGGCAGATAGTGGTGCTCGTCGCAGCGCGTACAGTAGTTCGGTTCGCGGCCGTCGTGCTTCGCCCTGTCGCCTCCGATGATGATGAGAGGGTCGAAGTAGAGCGCAGGGCACTCATACCCATCTACCGAGTAGTAGCGATAGGTGTAGAGCGAGTCCTTGAGGCACTCATCGTGCTCGCAGTACGCGGTGAGGGGAATGATATCGGTTGCGGTCTCGAGGAGGAGTCGCGCGGTTTGGTTAAAAATTTCTCGACGGAAATTGAGCACGAGGGTGGGGTAGATGAAACAGAGCCCGCGCGATTCAGCCTCATCCTTCATAAGGTAGGCGACACGCTCGTCGAAGAAGGCGGCTTCGTCGATCACCCAGGTGCCAACCTCCGAGTTCTCCGCGATGAGCATCTCGAGCTCGAAAGAGTCTTTCGCAGCGCCGATGCGATTGCCGCAGCGCTCATAACCTCCACGGTAGGCGAGGGCGTCGTCGGGGTAGTCGGGAAAGCGGCTCTTGTCGAGAGCTGACCGAACGACGAACACATCTCTGCGATCCACCCCATCAGAACTCGTGAGTTTGGCGGCAGCTCCCTTTTTCTTAAGCGCGATGCGGCTATCGCGCCACACACGCGCGGAGAACTCGGTTTTTCCTGAGCCCATAGGCCCAATGACGAGAATGCGCTTACCTGATGAAATAAAATCGTGGTGCCTGGCCATAGTGTGAATGTTGAGTTGTGGAAAGCCGAGGCTCTTAAGAAATTCCCCTGTTTCGTCATTGTGCAGCATGCTGACCTGCTCTCTCGTCTTCATTTGTTGAGCGTCGCGAGCGATGATGGAACGCGATCCGCATGGACCACGTTTGGATTAACGCTCGGCGTGCCGAAGGCAAAGTACTTGTAGGGGTGGATGTCGAGTGCGTTCTGGTACCAACCCTCGATATAGTCGGTGTCGATCACGGATGCGGCGAAATTGTGGTAAATGGGCAGGCATGCGCCGCCCTGCAACAGCTCCGTTTCAGCTTTTGCGAGGAGCTGCATGCGCGCATCCTCGCCTGCGCTGTACGACTGCTCCATGTAGTTCATGAATGTTTGGTCGCTATAGCCGGCGATATTGAGGGGCGCGCCCGTGGTCCACATTTGGAGAAACGCCTCAGGGTCGGCGAAGTCGCCGATCCATGTTTCGTGGGCAAGTGTGAATGAGCTGGCATCGGCGCGGCTGCCGATTGACTCGTAGTACGAGGCGGGAGCCATCGGTTTCAGCGTGACCTTAAGGCTGATTTCCTTTTCCCAGGCGGCCTTGAAGGCGGTTGCGATAGTGCGCGGTGTCGTATAGTCGGCGTAGGCTATCGTGACCTCGGGCAGCCCCACACCATTCGGGAAGCCTGCCTCCGCGAGCAGTTTCAGCGCCTCATCGCGATTCTGCGCTTCGATGCCTTTCGTCTTGGAGTAGCCAGGGAGGGGGAGCACAAGGGTTGTTGCCGGGAGTCTATAGAGATCGCTCGACCGAATGCTGTCCCAGGGAAGAAGGAGCGCAAGGGCCCGTCGCACGCGCCGATCGCTCCAAGGCGCGGTTCGACAGTTGAAGAACCAATAGTGCGTCGAGTAGATCGGAAAGTACTGTATCGCGGTCTGTAGAAGAATCTTGTCGAAAGTTCCCGGACCATCGAGCCAGTGGGCGTACCCCGTGTTGAAGAGCGAAGTGGCCTTCGCATCGTCGTCGGTAAAAATCATACGCAGTTTCGGGATGTGCACATTCGCGGCGTCCCAGTACTGGTCGTTCTTTTCGAGCACAAGCTCGGTGTCGGTCATCGAGACTGGTTTGTAAGGGCCATCGACAGGGTAGGGGATGGCCGATCTCCAGTCGTGCACATTGAAGAGTGAGGGGTGGACGAGGGCGAAAGACTGGTGGCAGAGCAGTCGAGTGAAGTAGGCCACGGGCCGCACCAGCGTCACCTCAAGCGTGCGCGCATCGATCGCCTTGATGCCCACGCTCTCTCTATGCCGCTCGCTCGGACTCGCCTCGCGGTAGGCTTTCGCCCCCACGATGACGTCGAAGAAGGTGGCGTACTCCGCGTTCAGATCGAGCATTCTGAACCAAGAATCAACGAAATCTTTGGCGGTGATGGGGCTGCCGTCCGACCAGCGCGCATTCTCGCGGATTGTAAAGCGATAGAGCTTTTTATCCGTGGAGCGCTCCCAGGACTGGGCCAGTGCGCGCACGGGGTCGAGCGATTGCGGATCGTAGCTGAAGAGACCCTCGTAGAGTGCGGTTTGGATCTGTGCCTCGTTTGAGAAGATCGCTCGTTGAGGATCGAGCTGTGGAAGCTGCGCTCCAAATACAGTAACGAATTCTGTTTCCTCAGATTGATCCTGCGCGGCTACCGGCGAAAGCAACAATACCGCGACGATCGCGGCTAAAATATGCCTTGAGTTCATGAACACAAGTATGCGATAAAATAGTGCGGAAGGCAATCAATATGGGTGTAGAAAAGACATTCCTGCCGGAGCGGCTCGTAGTGGGAGTTCTCTCGTCCGACGACGCGGTGGAACAGGTGGCGCTGGAGACTCTGCGCGCCCGATTCGGAGAGCTCTGCCTTCGGTCTGAACGCGAAGAGTTTCGTTGGACCGACTACTACCGCCCCGAGATGGGCGACAAAATTATGCGCTCATATTGGGCCTTCGAGGATCTCGTCGATCCCTCGTCGCTCGCGGCGATAAAGCGCGAAACCGACATCCTCGAGCAGAAACTTGCCCGCGACGGTAAGCGCAGGATCAATCTCGATCCCGGAATGCTCGGCACCGCCCGCTTCTGCCTCGCTACCACTAAAGATCGATCGCACAGACTTCCGCTCGCCGGCGGCATCTATGGCGAGCTCACCCTCATCTACGAGCGTGGCGCGTTCAAAGCGCTCCCGTGGACGTACCCGGACTGGGCTTCCGAGCCGGTGAGGCTCATGCTTGCGGTCGAGAGGGCGCGTCTTCTCGACGATCTGCGCCGTCTCCACCTTCTCTGAACCGCGGAATAGTGAACTCGAAGAGCGATCCCTCATTCGCCCAGCTCTCGGCGCGGACGGAACCGCCGTGCGCTACAGCGATATGTTTTACGATTGCGAGGCCGAGGCCTGAACCGCCGCTTTGCAGCATGCCGGGCGCAGCGTCGATCTCAGCGCTGCTCCGCGACTTATCCACCCTGTAGAAACGCTCGAAAATGTGCACGAGATCCTTGGGCGCAAT
>CAYXOW010000053.1:11482-14725 GCA_964466815.1 uncultured Treponema sp. | reverse complement strand
GCACAAGCGCGGTAGTCCGAACCTTCCGAGTCCATGCCGAACGCGTTCCAGTAGCTCGGCCTGAAGATTTTTTCGACGGGCACGTTGTGCATCGCGACAGGGATGCGCAGCATCGAAGCGAGGCTGATGAGGTCGGCGCCGATGTGCCCGTACGAAATTGCACCGTGGTTGGCGCCCCAGTTCGCCATCACCGAGTACACGTCCTTAAAGGGGCCTTCGCCCGTGACGCGCGGCACGAACCATGTGGTCGGCCAGGTGGGGTCGGTGCGCAGATCGAGAGTGTCGTGGACTTCCTTGGGCAGTGTCGCGGTGTACCCCTCGGCGATCTGGATCATGGGGCCCAAACCCTTCACAAGATTGACGCGCGTCATCGTGACGGGCATGCCGCCCTCAGTGAGAAAGTCCGACGAGTAGCCGCCGCCGCGGAAGTAGCCGAGGCTTGCGTAGCGCCACTGCGTGGCTTTGAGCATCTCTTTGACTTCGCCGGGCTCGACCTTCCACCAGGGCTTGATCGCCGGTTTTCCGTCGAGGCGCTGGCAGCCCGTTCCGTCGAGGCAGGTTGCACCCGAGTTGATGAGATGGATGAAGCCGTGCTCGGCGAGGCCTGTCGGCTTCCAGCCGGTCACGCGCTGAACCGCCTCAGGACTCCAGTAGGTGCGCACGTCGGAGAAGATCTGCGCAGTGCCGGTGAGGAGGTGACCGAAGAGCATCGACACTCCGTTGAGGGAGTCGTTTTCGGTCGCCACAAGGTAAGGCTGGCGGATGCCGTTCCAGTCGAAGCTCGAGTTGAGCATGGTTTCGAGGAAGTCGCCGTTCGGGAAATGGTCGGTCCAATGGCGTTGCCCCTGGAAGCCGGCGAGAATCGCATTGTGGCCGAGCGCTTCTTCGTAGAGGCCCTTGCGGCGAAGGTCGGGATTGCCGACCATGAGGTCGCGGACAATCAGCGCCATTTTAACGCTCATCTCCCAGACTTTGTCCTTTCTGGCGCGAGAGTGCTGAGCGGCGGGAGGGTTGTTGTCGGGTCCCTCGATGCAGTAGCGCTTCACCCACTCGAGGGCACGTCGATACTCGGCGTCCGAGTATATTTTTTCTTCGATGCGCCGCGTGATCTCGCTCATATCGACATACTCGTTGCGCATGCCGAGGTACTGGCGGAAGAAGTCGGGGTTCACGATTGAGCCCGCGATGCCCATAGAGACCGAACCCACGGAGAGGTAGCTTTTGCCGCGCATCCATGCGGCAGCGATTCCCGCACGCGCGAAGCGGAGCATTTTTTCGGCGACATCGCTCGGAATTTTGCCCGTATCGGAGAGATCCTGCACATCGTGGCCATAGATGCCGAAGGCCGGAAGCCCCATCTGCGAGTGCGCGGCGAGAACCGCGGCGAGGTACACCGCGCCGGGCCTGTCGGTGCCGTTGAAGCCCCAGACGGCCTTGATCGTGAGGGGGTCGGTGTCCATCGTTTCGGAACCGTAGCACCAGCACGGTGTTACGGTGAGCGTCACGGCGACGCCCTCGCGCGCGAACTTTTCGGCGCAAGCCGCGGCCTCGGCGACGCCGCCGATCGTGCTGTCCGCGATGACGCACTCCACAGTTTCGCCCGTCGGGTGGCGGAGGTTCTCGGAGATTAAGCGCGCGGCTGCCTTCGCCATGCCCATCGTTACATCCTCGAGAGATTCGCGCACTCCTCCGCGTCGCCCATCGATCGCTGGTCGGATTCCTATTTTGGGGGCGCTGCCTTTCAATCGATTTTCGGCGCGCTGCACGGTAAATTCTTTTGTCTGTTCCATAGCGTTCCTCCGATTCGAAAATTATGCGCTCATCGCGCAAGCGTGTGCTGTATAAGCCTCGTTTTAAAGCGTAAAACCTGAGGGTTCGGCGGTCCCCTCCCCTCGATCCTGTCGATGATGAGGGTTGCCGCCGCTTTTCCCATCTCCGCGATCGGCTGCTGCACGGCAAAGCGGCAGTAGCGCAACAGAGGCGAATAGGGCATCTCGTCGAAGGCGGCGAAAGTCACGCGAGCGGCGCGAGCCCCCCCCTCGGAGATGAGATAGTTTGTCGCCCCAAGATGTGCGAATAGATTGACGATGAACCATGTGTCGGGCGATTCAGGGTCCATCATGATTTCTTCCATCGTTCTGTGCCCGAAGGGGAGTGTCGGATTGCCGAAACGCACATAGCGCGGCTCGATCGCGAGCCCTCCTTCCTCCATCGCCTTGCGATAGCCGGCATAGCGCTCGCGCGCAGTGGTCACTTCAGGATTGCCACCAAGAAAACCGATACGGCGGTGTCCTTCGCGAATCAGCGCGCTCACCGCATCGTGCGCGCCTCCCTCATTGTCGACGAGCACATGGTCGGTATCGAACCCTTTGAATGCACGATCGACTACTACGATGGGTATATCGAGCGCCTTAATTTGGGCGATATGGTCGCCGGAGATACCTATGGGAATAAGGATGATGCCATCGACGAGGCGTTCGGCCATGTGACGAATGCGTTTTGCTTCCTCGTCTTCCGAGTCCTTCGATGAACTCACCACAAGGGAGTAGCCGCGTTGGGTGAGCTCTCGGTTCATGCTCTCCGCAATGAACATGAAAAAATCACCCGAAAGATCGGGGGCCAGCACGCCGATGGTGTGCGTGCGGCTCGTCTTGAGGCTCCTTGCGACGAAATTGAGCTTGTAACCGAGCTCTTCCATGGCCTCGAGAACTTCGTGCCTCGTTTCGTCGCGCACCTTGGGATCATTGTTGAGCACACGCGAAACAGTGGCGGTGGAGACATTCGCGCGCTCGGCGACTGTCCGAATCGTGACATTGCTGCGCGCCATCACGCAGCCCCCACGAGCGCGAGCACCGCGATGAGCACCACAGAAACTACCGTCGACAGCGTGAGCACACTGCTCACGAACCGCGCGTTGTTCTGATCGTACACTGGAATGATAAATGGCGGAGGGAGGGCGAAGAGCACCATCGCCGCCTTCTGATGCAGGTTTGAGAACCCGAGAGCCGGAATGACGGTGTAGGCGATCATGAGACCTATCGCCATCGAGATAATCGTGCGTGCGCCCACAAGTCGCAGCACCGTACGATCGAATATAAAACCGCTTCCGAGAGAGGCTCCGATCACGATGCAGACGAGAGGTGTCGTAAGACCGCCCACCATGTCGAAAATGGCGCGTGCGAAGGCGCTCTGTGCGCCGATGTAGTCCGCCACGTGAGGCTGTCCGATCGAGAGCGCGGTTCC
>CAYXOW010000053.1:8178-11438 GCA_964466815.1 uncultured Treponema sp. | reverse complement strand
GGAAGGCTGTGAGGTGGCTCCGCGACGGGACGCCGCTCGCGGAGGATCGAAGGTCGGCGCGCGAAGCAGTATCTGTGCGTGCGCTCATCTGCGCCATAAGCACAGTGAAGACAAAGACGACCTGCCCCATATCGAGAGCTGCGAAATTCGAGAGATGCTCGCTCCCATGGTAGCCGGAAAAGAGCGCATAGCCGAGCATGCCTGCCTCGAAGCCTTGGAAGAGAAAACGCGTTTCCGGGCGAGGTGTGCGCGCAGCGCGGCTAAAGAGGGCGCCTAAAAGCCCCATAAGCGCGCAAGCCACAAAGATACTGACCGCGAGCAGGGCGTTTCGTCCGTCAGGCCTCAGCTGGAGGAAAGCGCGAAAGAGCAAAAGCGGCAGCGTAAGATTCGTAATAAGCGACTTGAGCCCCCCCACCGCGCGCTCATCCAGCCGGCCCCTCGATGCGAGGAAGTAACCGGCTGCCATGAGAATCGCGATCGCCGCGAGAGAACCGAGAGATTGTTCCATACTACCTCTGTGCTCTTCTCTGCCCTCAATCTGTAACGGGCGGAACACCCTTTTTAAGGATAATGTTGCCGTATTTGACGGTTTCGCCAGTCATAACGACTGCGAACGCCTTCTTGGAACGCTCGTAGAACGCGAAGCGCTCCACGCGGGCAATCGGAGGAGTGCCCGGCCAGTAGCGGTCTATCGCGATGCGATAGCGGCGCTCGATTTCGGGATCGAGGGTATCGCCCGCGCTGGGCTGCATCATGATGACGGGTGCATCCACGTACGAGTCCAGATTGATGAGCCTGAGAATACCGTCGAGGAGATCCGGGATGCGGATGCCATCAGCCCTGATTACGCGCGGATTCAGCGAATCGCCACAGAAAAACGCGTCGGCCAGCACAATCTCGTCGCCGTGCCCCATCCGGTAGAGCACGGAAAGAAGTTCAGCGGAAATACAGGGTTTTATTCCAATCAGCATAGCTGCTCCTTTGCATTAAAAGAAGGAATGTGGCCCGGCGCGAGGCGAGCCGCTTGAGGATCGAAGATCGAGAGTTCGCGGAGCGTGGGAGGCTCTGCTCCTCGCTTGGTGCAATCGAGCGCGGCCACCGAAGACGCGAGCCGCAGAATCGATCTGAGTTGTTCTTCGCCGAGCGCCGCGATATCGCTGGTCGCCCGCACACCCAGCCAGCCGAGTCCTGCGAGCAGCGCTGCGTGAAAGCTATCCCCCGCGCCTATCGTATCCACCACATCTACAGCCGTCCCCGGAGCTTCGATCCGCTGCGCGCGCGTTAAAATTGTCGCACCATGTTCACCCTTCGTCAGCGCGACGAGGCTCGGGCCGAGCGAGAGTACGAGGCGAGCCGCATCCTCAGCCGGTCGTTCATAAACCCACTCGAGATCCGAATCGCTCGCCTTAACGATAGCGCTCCTCGCGCACACCCATTCAAACCGTGCGCGGTACTCTGCCTTTGAGGCGAGGAGCGTAGGGCGAACATTAGGATCAAAGCTCACCATAATCCGTCGATGCTCCCGCTCGATCAGCGAAAGAATGGTCGAACAGGAAGGTTCCTGCATGAGCGAAATCGATCCTACGAGGAGAAATCGACAACTCGCGGGCAGAGCCGGAGGGAGGTCTTCGCGATAATAAAAACGATCGGCAGCATCCGCAGAGTAAAAGGCGTATTTCGCGTTTCCCGCCGCATCGCGCTCGACGAAGGCGAGTGTCACCGCCTGTTTCGATCGCTTCAGAAGTGAAATATCAACGCCAGAATTCCTCAGTTTCGCGACAATTTTGTCGCCGAGAAAGTCCTCTGACGTTTTCCCGACGAACCAGGTGGGGACTGCGAGACGGGCAGCCGCGATCGCGCTGTTGTACGGACAACCACCAGGACAAGCTTCAAACAAATTGGGCTCGTGTTCCGATGGAACCATATCGATTAAGCTTTCACCGCATGCCGCAATCATAACTGTAGTGTCTCCATTCATTTTCTCCGCGGTCCGGGAGTTTGGACAATCATAGCTGATCAGATTGATCTTGCCAACCTGAACCTTTTCCCCATCGCCCCTATTAAAATATACCAGTCTCAATAACTTGTATACGTTTACATCTCACAAAAACATTCTCGGTTCAGATTTTGGTTCTGTCAAGAGTGAAAGATGAAAACGATTACATTGATTTTTCGTGCAACTCATCTTGCACACATTGCTTCGAGGTGGTACAGTTATGAAAAGAATTTCGAAGCACTTTCGAAGGCAAAATAAAAGATAAACTAAAGCGCTTCGGAGGATGTACATGCGGTTTGACCTGAGCGATCGCGAGCGGGCAATCGTTGAGCTGCTCGCCAATCGATCGTACATTGCGGTTTCGGAACTCGCCTCGTCCTTAGGAGTATCGGAAGTAACGATACGCGGCGATCTCTCATCCCTTGAAGATCGCGGCTATCTCATGCGCACGCGCGGCGGCGCCTCGCCCGCCATTCACCGCAGTATTCTCGAGCACCAAAAACTCCATATCGAAGAGAAACAACGAATCGCAAAGCGCGCTGCCGAACTTGTCTGCGACGGCGACCGCATCATGATCGAGGCGGGCACGACGACTGCCCTCATCACCCGCTACTTGGTCGGCAAGCAAGATATTCAGATCGTTACGAACTCTATGCTCGCCTTCTCATACTCGCGCGCCAACCCAACCTTGAACATGATCCTCACCGGAGGAAATTTTAGGCGGGAGACGGAGTCTCTCGTCGGTCCCGTCGCGGCGAGGAGCCTCGAGAGCTTCAACGCAAGGCTCGCCTTTGTAGGCACTGATGGATTTTCGGTTTCGCGCGGCATGACCACCCAGTTCACCGAGGGCGCGGAGATAGTGCGCGCGATGAACGCGCGCGCCGAGATCACCTGGCTTGTCGCAGATTCCTCAAAATTCGATCGGGTGGGATTCGTGAGCGTGCTACCGCTGCCTGCGGTGCACGGCATCATCACCGACAGCGGCCTACCTAAGGAAGCGGCTGAGGCGCTCCTGGCGGAAGGGCTCGAGCTGATCCTCGCGTAATTTCAAGGAGAAGTAGCAATGGCAACGAAAATTATCATGCCGAAGCTCGGCAACACAGTGGAATCGAGCGTCATTCTCGCCTGGAAAGTCAAACCTGGCGACACAGTGCATAAAGATACGATTCTCTGCGAGATCGAGACCGATAAAGCCACAATGGATGTTCCCGCAGGCGAAGAGGGCACCGTGCTCGCGCTTCTTCACGGACAAGGCGACGACGTG
>CAYXOW010000053.1:3939-8147 GCA_964466815.1 uncultured Treponema sp. | reverse complement strand
CGGGTGAAACTTGGGCTGAAATGGCGGACTCGGCAGGTTCGAGCGCCGCGTCTCAAGATCAAGCTCCAGCCCAGCCCTCGGCGCATTTTGCGGTAAGCCCCCGCGCGCGCCAAACCATGTCGCAACTTGGTGTCGAACTTGAAACGGTTAGAGAGGGAAGCGGCCCTGGCGGCCGTGTGATCGAGCGGGACGTGATCGACGCCTCGCAACGCATCGCAGTATCGAGTCCTGCAGAGGAAAAGCGCGCGAGTGTTTCTAAAGATGCGAGCGCCATGGGCACACCCGCGCAGCGCGCTTCGGTAGCGATCGCAGCATCAAGCCCCTCCGCGAGTTCTGTGACTTCCGAGATTGGTCCCGAATTCGAAACTGCTCCGCTCGTCGGTATCCGAAAGCGAATTGCCGGCAAAATGCGCGAATCCCTGGGCACCACAGCCCAGTACACCGAGCACAGCTCGGCCGACGCCGAGCGCCTCCTCGCGCTCCGCGCGCGCCTCAAAGGCAACAAGAACCCCGATATCGCGGCGATCACGATCGGCGATCTCGTCCTCGCGGCTGTGCTCAAAACCCTACCCGAGTTCCCCGAATTCAATGCTCACCTCGAAGATGGGATACTCAAGCTCTACAAGCCAATTCACCTCGGCGTCGCAGTCGACACACCCCGCGGACTCATGGTGCCCGTGGTCCGCAACGCACAGGCACTCAGCCTCACCGGCATCTCCAAAGAAGTGAAGCGCCTCGCGCAGGCTTGCCAGACAGGAAGCGCCGCGCCGGACGAGCTCTCGGGCTCAACGTTCACTGTGACCAACCTCGGCGCCTACGGCATCGAGCAATTCACCCCCGTAATCAACGCGCCGGAAACTGCGATTCTCGGCGTCTGCGCCATCAGGCCCGCGCTCGTTCAGACCGAGAAAGGCATCGAAACCCGTATGCGCATCGGCCTCTCGCTCACTTCGGATCACCAAGTTATCGACGGCGCCTACGCGGCGCGCTTTCTGAAGCGGCTCGCCGAGGTCGTCGCGGATATCGATCTCATATTCATGTCGCTCTAATGGAGAAACTCACTATGACACACTACGATGTGATCATTCTTGGATCGGGGCCCGGAGGATATTTGGCCGCTGAGCGCCTCGCGGCGAAAAAAATCAAGGTCGCACTCATCGAACCGCAGGACATAGGCGGCACCTGCCTGAATATTGGCTGTGTGCCCACAAAAACGCTTCTCAACAGCGCGAAACTCTACGCCCACGCCCTCGACAGCGCAAAATTCGGCGTCGAAGTTGAAGGCGCGAAAGTCAACTGGACCCGCGTGCAGGCCTGGAAGGATGAGGTGGTCGCGCGCCTGCGCCGCTCCGTCGAGTTCACGCTCAAAAAAGAAGGCGTCGATATCATCCGAGGCTGGGGAAGACTGACGGGAGGACACTCGGTCGCTGTCCGACAGGAGAGTGCCAGTGTTGGAATAATCGCGCCCGAAACTTCCACGGGTGCCGATAATCCAGCGCGTGCCTCAGCGGGAGGAGGGCCTGATCAGGCGGCCTCCGCCGAACTCGAGCTCGATGCCGACCAGATCATCGTCGCCACCGGCGGCTCACCTATTCTGCCTCCTATTCCTGGTGCCAGGGACAACCCTGCCGTCGTCGACTCGACCGGCATGCTCGCGCTCAAGGAGATACCCCCGTCGATCTGCGTCATCGGCGGCGGCGTCATCGGCGTTGAGTTCGCCAGTCTCTTCTCTTCGCTCGGGTCAAAGGTTACGGTGATCGAAATGATGGACGAGATCGTGCCCGTGATGGATCCGCAGATGGCGATGGCGCTCCGCAACACACTCAAACAAGTGACCTTCATGCGGAGCACGAAAGTCACGGCGATCGAGGGTACCAAGGTGCGCTACGAGGTAGCGACCGGCGAAAAGGGCGCGATCGAGGCCTCGGTGATCCTCATGTCGGTGGGGCGCAAAGCGAACATCGAGGGCTGGGGTGCCCAGGAAGTCGGCCTTGAAATCAAGAACAGGGCCATAGCCGCCGACGCGCGCCTGCGCACCAACCTATCCGGTATTTGGGCGATTGGGGATGTGACCGGCAAGAGCCAGCTCGCGCACGCCGCCTACCGCACGGCCGAAGTCGCCGTGGCGGACATCCTCGCGGTGCGTGAGGGAACGAAGAGCGCGGCGCAGTTTGTGCCCGAAACGGTGCCCTGGGCGCTGTTCTCGCTGCCTGAGGCGGCCGGCGTTGGGCTGACGGAAAAAGAGGCGGTGGCGCGGGGCTACGAGGTGGTGGCGCTGAAGACGCCGTATGCGGTGTCCGGCCGCTTTGTCGCCGAGAATGGGCTTACTGCGACCGGGTCGATCAAGATCATCGCCGAAAAATCCACCGAACGTATCCTCGGCGTAACCATGCTGGGCGCGTACGCGTCGGAACATATCTGGGGAATGGCCCTTGCACTGGAGCGAAGGCTTACCTTGAGCGCGCTTCGCGAAATGGTATTCCCGCACCCCACGGTGTCGGAAGTAATCCGCGAGGCTGCGTGGAGCGCAAACGTGTAACCGCACTCAGCGCGCGGAAATAGGCGCTTTCGCCCCTGCCGCGCAGTGCGGATCGATATCGGAAAAAAAGAAGCGTAAGGAGTTAGGATATGCCAAAATCACTGCCTGTCGAGCCAAACCAAGTGAGAAAACCGGGAACCATTAAAATTCCTGAGATTCCCGTCAATCAGTATACGAGGAACATTAAAGAAGAACTTGCGTGCTTCGGTGAAGCGGGCCTCAAGGCCATGCTTCACGACATGATCGTCGTGCGAGAGTTCGAGACGATGCTCAACACCTTCAAAACACAGGGAGCTTACGAAGGCATCGAGTACAACCACAAAGGCCCCGCCCACCTCTCGATCGGCCAGGAAGCGGCCGTCGTAGGCCAGGCCGCGGCTCTCGACCCCGAGGACTACATCTTCGGATCGCACCGCAGCCACGGCGAGATCCTCTCAAAGTGCCTCTCCGCCGCGCGCAAGCTCGACGAAGCCAAGCTCAACTCGATCATGGAATCGTGGCTCGACGGCGAAACCTTCGCTTTCGCAAAGCGTATGCCCCACAGCGATAGCTTCTCTCTCGCGCGCAACTTCATCGTGTTTGGCACATTGGCGGAGATATTCGCGCGGAAGGCGGGCTTCAACCGAGGGCTCGGCGGCTCGATGCACGCGTTCTTCCTGCCCTTCGGATCGATGCCCAACAACGCGATCGTCGGCGGCTCTGCGGACATCGCCCTCGGCTCCGCGCTCTACAAGCGCATCAACAAGAAACCGGGAATCGTCATCGCCAACATCGGCGACGCATCCATGGGGTGCGGCCCTGTCTGGGAAGCGATGATGATGTCCGCCATGGACCAATACCGCACACTCTGGCCCGAGTCGGCGGGTGGCGCGCCCCCCATACTCTTCAACTTCTTCAACAACTTCTACGGCATGGGCGGGCAAACCTTCGGCGAGACCATGGGCTTTGGCATCCTTGCCCGGGCTGGCGCAGGCATCAACCCCGAAGCGATGCACGCCGAGCGCGTCGACGGTCTCGATCCGCTCGCGGTCGCGGACTCTGTTCTCAGAAAAAAGAAACTCCTCCTCGAAGGCAGGGGTCCCGTACTCCTCGATACGATCACGTACCGCATCTCGGGCCACTCGCCGAGCGACGCCTCGAGCTACCGCACCAAGGAAGAGGTCGAAGCGTGGCAGCAGGTCGACTCGATCGAGGAATTCTCAAAGTACCTCGAGAAGAACGGCATTTTGACGAGCGCTGAGCTCGACACCATGCGCGCCGCGATCCGCACGACCATCATCGAGGCGGCCAAACTCGCCACCGACGAGAAAGCGTGCCCCCGCGTCGACGGCGCGTTCATCGAGTCCGTGATGTACTCAAATACGAAAAAACTCGCCCTGGACGAGCGCGAGCCCGAAGTACTCCAGGTGGGCGACGACAATCCCCGCGTGCAATCCATCGCGCGGCGCGCTCGATACGCATTCGACGACCAGGGCAAACCTTTGCCCAAAAATAAAATCTATCAATTCCGTGACGGCATCTTCGAGGCGATGCTCCACCACTTCAAGGTCGACCCTACCATGGCGGCCTGGGGCGAGGAGAACCGCGACTGGGGCGGCGCCTTCGCCGTGTACCAGGGGCTGACCGAGGCGCTCCCCTACCGCCGTCTCTTCAATTCACCCATCAGCGA
>CAYXOW010000053.1:850-3929 GCA_964466815.1 uncultured Treponema sp. | reverse complement strand
CCGCGCCTCTGTAACAGCTCGATCTCGGAGGGCGCCATCGTCGGCTCAGGCGTCGGCTACGCACTCTCCGGCGGACGCGCCGTGGTCGAACTCATGTACTGCGACTTCTTAGGGCGTGCGGGCGACGAAATCTTTAATCAGGCTGCCAAGTGGCAGTCAATGTCCGCGGGCCTCCTTAAAATGCCCCTCGTGGTGCGCATCTCGATCGGCAACAAGTACGGTGCGCAGCACAGCCAGGACTGGTCTGCCCTCGTGGGCCACATCCCCGGCCTCAAGGTATACTTCCCTGCCACGCCCTACGACGCCAAGGGCATGATGCACCTGGCGCTGAGCGGAACCGATCCTGTCATTTTCCTCGAAAGCCAGCTCCTCTACGACGTGGGCGAGCAATTCGAGAAGAGCGGCGTGCCGCAGGGTTACTACGAGGTACCCGAGGGCAAGCCCGCGGTCAGAAGGGCAGGAAAGGACATCACGATCGCGACCTACGGCGCGACGCTCTACCGCGCGCTCGACGCGGCGAAGGTGCTCGAGGAGAAGTACGGTCTCTCCGCTGAGGTTATGGATCTGCGCTTTATCGCGCCCTTCGACTACGAGCCGCTCCTCGAGAGCGTGCGAAAGACCGGCCGACTGGTGCTCGCCTCCGACGCGGTCGAGCGCGGGTCCTTCCTCCATACGGTCGCCTCGAATGTACAAGATTTAGCGTTCGACTGGCTCGACGCGACGGTCGTTGTAGTCGGTTCGCGCAACTGGATCACGCCCGCCGCCGAGATGGAGAGCCTCTTCTTCCCGCAGCCCGCATGGATTCTCGATGCGATTCATGAGAGAATTTTGCCGCTGAAAGGCCATTCACCCAGCACCGTGCAGACGCCTCAGGAAATCGCGCGGCGTTACCGGGCGGGTGTCTAAAGCACAAGGTGGAAAAATCGATGCGCGATATTCATGAGGGGGAACGCGCCGTGACCGACCCGGGCGCGGCGCCGGCGGAGCGGCTCGCTGCACTCGCCGAAATTGCCCACCACGAAGCCGGAGCGGGCGCCCCGCGCGCCCGCTCCGGCGAGTCGAACAACCACATCCACACCTGCTACAGCTTCAGCCCCTACACGCCCGCCGCCGCCGCGCTGGCGGCGCGCAGGGCTGGCCTCGACGTGGCCGGCTCGGTCGACCACGACTCCTACGCGGCCGCCTCCGAGATGCGCGCCGCCTGTGCCCTCCTGGGCATCGGGTCGGTCACCGGCTTCGAACTACGCGTGTCGCTCGCAGCTGCCGCCGCGAACTTCCCTGAAAAAACCGCACGTCTCCTCACCGAGCGCAAGCTCAACAACCCGGATTCAAAAGGAATTATCTACATGACGGTTCAGGGCGTTCCCGCAGACGCGCAGACCGAAGTCGACGCATTTCTCCTGCCTATACGACACGCGCGTCTCGCGCGCACACGGCGCATGGCCGCGCGCGCGAACAAATTGCTCTCGAACCTCGCGCTCCCCGCAATCGACTTCGAACGCGACATTCTTGCGGCTTCGAAATTCGCCGATGGGGGAACGGTCACCGAACGACATCTCCTCGCCGCGGTTTCACGCTCAATCCTTACCGAGGTCGCGCCCGGACCCAAGCTCACCGCCTGGCTCGAAGAGAAGCTCGGCCTTGCGCTCTCCGCGCCCCAGCGGCGCACACTCTCCGACAGCGGTAACCCCTACCTCGTCTACGACCTTCTCGGCACACTCAAGGCTGGCTTTCTCGACCGCATCTTCATTCAGCCGGATGAGGAGTGCGCCGATGTTCGCGCCGTTATCGACCTCGCGAAGCGCATCGGAGCCATCCCCGCCTACGCGTACCTCGGTGATGTCGCCGAATCTCCTACTGGCGATAAGAAGGCCGAAAAATTCGAGGATGATATCCTCGATGAGCTCGTACCCGCCCTCCGCGACCTCGGGTTTCCCGCCATCACCTACATGCCTCCGCGCAACACCAAGGCCCAACTACTCCGTCTCCAAAACCTCTGCGCGCGTTACGGCTTCATGGAGATATCGGGCGTCGACATCAACCAGCCGCGCCAGTCCTTCAACTGCCCCGAGCTGCACATGCCCGAGTTCCGACACCTCGACGATGCAACCTGGGCCATGGTCGCTCACGAGGCGCTGAGTTCGGTGGATCGCCGCCTCGGCCTCTTCTCCAGAGACAACCCCATCGCGCACACACCGATTTCCGAGCGCATCACACTGTACGCAAAGGTGGGGCGCGATCTCGATCTTTCGAACCCCCACTCGTCAGAAACGCAGGCACATCATTTATTCGAGGAGTATCGCCAATGAACACCAACGCGATCCCAGAAATCATCGCACCCATTGTGCGCGGACTCATCCTGTCCGAGGCTTCCTTCTCTTGTATGGTGAAGTCGCGCGCCGGTAACGAATCCTGTCCGACAGAGAGCCTCAAGCTCACCCTCGCCGATGTCGCTCCCGGCGCGGCCATCGACGACGGCGCACTCGCTTCGGCATTGCGGGAGGCGCTGAAACCCCGCGAGGCTCAAGCTGTCCGCAGCCAGCTCCGAAGCGGTGACACCTGCCTCGATATCGAAAACGAACGGGGCCAAACGCTCGCCAGCTACCACCTCATTCCGCTCGAACCTCTCGACCGCCGCTACAAGATCGCCGCCCAATCGCCCGGCGACCCGAGCCTGCTCTCCAGCGCTGCGCGCTCCCAGGTTGTCCGCGCAAAGATCGCCTTCGTGACGGGCGGCGCCCAGGGCTTTGGCGCCGAGATCGCGCGCGGGCTCGCGCACTCGGGCGCGGTGGTCTGGATCGCCGACATCAATCTGTCCGCTGCTCAGGCTTTCGCGAAGGAACTTTCTGCAGAGGCTAACGGCGCGATTGTCTATGCCATCGACATCGATGTGAGCGATGAAGCGTCCGTGCGGCGCGCCTTCGCCACGGTCGCCCAGACGAGCGGAGGCCTCGACCTCGTGGTCTCCAACGCGGGCATCCTCAAGGCCGGCTCCGTGCTCGAGCAGCCAGCGAACGATTTCCGCCTCGTCAATAACGTGAATTACGTCGGCTTTTTCAATGTCACTCAGCACGCTGCT
>CAYXOW010000053.1:0-774 GCA_964466815.1 uncultured Treponema sp. | reverse complement strand
AATTCAAAATCAGGCCTCGAGGGCTCGAACAAGAACGGTGCTTACGCCGGCTCGAAATTCGGCAGCATCGGGCTCGTGCAGAGCTTCGCCCTCGAACTCGTCGAGTACCGCATCAAAGTGAATGCGATCTGTCCCGGCAACTTTCTCGAAGGCCCGCTCTGGTCGGACCCTCAACGCGGCCTCTTCGTCCAATACCTCAAGTCGGGGAAAGTGCCCGGCGCGAAGACCATCGAAGACGTGCGCGCCTACTACGAAGCGAAAGTCCCCATGAAGCGCGGTTGTTATGGGCCCGACGTGCTCAAGGCAATCTACTATCTCGTGGAGCAGGTCTACGAGACTGGCCAGGCCCTGCCAGTCACCGGCGGTCAGGTAATGCTAAACTGAAGCGCGCCCGCGCGGTTTGGTCGCGCGCTTCGGCAGCGCCCGCCCGCGCACAACCAAGATGTAAGGAGCAAACCATGACAGATGCCATCGCGGTCCTCGACATAGGAATGACCAACAAGAAAGTCGCCCTGTACTCGACCGAGCTCGAGATGATCGCCGAGCGAAAGCGCGTCTTCTCGCCGCTCATGCGCGATGGCTTCGAGACGCATGATCTCGCGGGCATGGAAGCGTGGTTTCTCTCGACACTCCGCGATTTCGTGCGCGAATTTGCGGAGACGCACCGCATTCGCGCCATTTCCGTGAGCACTCATGGCGCCACCTTTGTCGCCACCGACGCTGCGGGGGTGCCCGTGGCGCCCTGTATCTACTACACGTACGAACCGCAACGCG
>CAYXOW010000052.1:6219-14795 GCA_964466815.1 uncultured Treponema sp. | reverse complement strand
GCGCGCAGGAAACTTCGCCCGAGTACTCGGTGTCGAGCCCCGCCATAATCTTGAGCAAAGTCGATTTCCCCGAGCCATTGAGGCCGATGACGCCGATCTTGGCGCCATAGAAGTACGAAATGCTGATATCTTTAAGCACTTGTTTGGTGCCGTAGCGTTTCGAGACCTGGTACATCGAGTAAATGATTTTCTTGTCGTCCGTTGTAGGCATGTGGACACTATATCTGAAAAGCGCGTTTTGGGTCAGGGGGAGGCGCGGCTGCGCGTACCATCCGCCACGCCCGTGCGCTATGGTATACTGAAATCATGGCGAGCGAAATGACTGAGCGCATTGTCGGCGCGATTCGAGCGGTGCCGCCGGGCGCGGTCGCCTCCTACGGGCAGATCGCGATAATCGCCGGGCATCCTCGCGGCTCGGGAGCGGCGCGCGAAGTGGTGCGGGTTCTCAGTTCGATGTCGCGTAAAGAGAATTTGCCGTGGTGGCGCATCGTGCGCCGCGATGGCGGTATCGCGCTGCCTGAGGGCGAGGGCGCCGAGCTTCAAAAGGAGCTTCTTCGTCAGGAAGGCGTCGCGTTCGACAAGGCAGGGAAGATCGCGGCGCGCTATTTCTGGGATGGGGGAGATGACCAATTCTCAAGGTTGTCCGCCTCGATCTCCTTGAAGTAACGGACGGTGCCGACGCGCAGTTCATCGGTCGAATCCTCGTCGCAGACGAGAATCGCCTTGGGATGCAACTGAAGGCAGCTCACGGTCCACATGTGGTTCACGCCCAATTCGACCGCGTGGGCCAGGGCCCTCGCCTTTCCGATGCCCGACACGAGAATCAACACTTCGCGTGCGTCAGTGATGGTCGCCACCCCCACGGTGAGGGCGTGCGAGGGAACCTTGTCGGGGTCGCCGTCGAAGAAGCGGGCGTTCGCCTTTTTAGTGTCGCGCGTCAGCGTCTTGATCCTCGTTCGCGATGAGAGCGAGGAGCCCGGCTCATTGAAGGCGATGTGTCCATCGGCGCCCACACCTCCTACAAAGAGATCGATTCCGCCTGCCGCGCGAATCGACGTCTCGTAGCGGGCGCACTCTTCCTCGAGATTCTTCGCCATTCCGTCGAGAATATGGACATTTTCCTTCTGTATATCGATGTGAGAAAATAAATTATCCCACATGAACCGGTGGTAGCTCCTCGGGTCGTCAGCGGGTATTCCGACATATTCGTCCATGTTGAAGGTCACGACATTCTTGAAACTCACGGCGCCCTCATGGTTGAGCCGAATGAGCTCGCGGTACATGCCGAGCGGCGTCGATCCTGTGGGCAGTCCAAGCACAAACGACGAGCCGCGTGGGTGAGAGGCGATCCTCTGTGCGACATGGTGGGCGGCCCACTTCGAAACCAAGGCGTAATTGCGTTGAATTATCACTCTCATGTGCTTCCTCTCCCTCATCTACTCCGACCCTGCAGCCGCAGTCAGCTCAGACGCACTTTCTCTGCGTCAGTCCTTCGGTACTTGATGATGCCGGCGATGATGGTCATCTCCACCTCGAATCGATCGTTCGTGAGCAGAAGATCGGCCTGATATCCCGGGCTGATCATTCCTCGGCGACGCAGTCCGAAGATGCGCGCAGGGTTGGCGCTGGCCATTTTGACCGCGCTCTCGAGCGGCACACCGAAGGATATAAGATTGCGGACGCCCTCGATCATGGTCAGCGAACTTCCCGCGATGACATTATCGCTGGCGCGGTAGAAGAGGTTGTTCGAAAGGTAGACTTCCTCTTCGTTGGCGAACATGGGGGAGTCGCTCGCCTGTTTCGTAGGCTTGAGCGAATCGGTGACGAGCACGATGTTTCCTTCGGGTTTATCACGAAAAAGGAGGCGAATAAGGTCGGGGTGCACGTGCAGGCCATCGGCGATAATCTCACAGGAGAGATCGGGCTGAATGAGCACCGCCCCGACCGCGTTGGGGTTGCGGTGGTGCAGGCGGCTCATCGCATTGAACATGTGTGTGGAGTGGCGGATGCCAGCCTGCATGCCCTCGATCATGTTTTCGTAGCTCGCGTCGGTATGCCCCGCCTGAAGGACAATGCCAAGTCTGTTGCAGAAGAGGGCGAGCTCGCGCATGCCCTTGAGTTCCGGAGCGACCGTCATGCTGACAATGTGCCCTTCGGAGGCATCCCAGAGCCGCTGCATCAGGCCGAGGTCGACAGGGCGCACGAACTCGACTCGCTGCACACCGAGTTGCGCAGGCGAGATGAAGGGGCCCTCGAGGTGGATGCCGATGATCTCGGCGCCTTCCTCGTGACCCATGGCGGCAACCACCGCGCGAATAGCCCGAAGCATGTCTTCTTCTGGCATCGGATAGATGGTGGGCACAAACGAAGTCACTCCCCAGCCGGGGAGGACACGGCTCATGCCGAGAATGGAATCGGCGGATCGATCTTCTGTTCCGAAACCGCCGATCCCATGAATGTGAGTGTCGATGTAGCCTGGCGTGAGGTAAGCACCCTGCGCATCGATGAGCTTGACGTCCGGAGAGAACGTTTTTTGCGCAAAGCGGCGCTCCGAAAAAATATCGGCGATGGAATCGCCTTCCACAAGCACCGCGCTCCGATCCATCCGGGCATAGCCCGCGATCACCGTCGCGTTGTGGATGCAGAAGGCTGAATTCATATCTTACCTCACACGCCCCTCACGCTCAGTTGGAAGTGCCGGTGCTCGGGGTGGCTGGCTCCGGTGCAGCAGGCGCGGCGCTTGCGTCGGGGGCGGGCTGAGCGAGCTGCTGGGTCCACTCGTCTCTCAGCTGACCAATCGCCTGGAACACCTGATTATCCTTTTCATAGACCGTACCGAAGCGCTTCTCTGCTTCATTGAGATCGGCGAGCGCCAGTTTAAGGTCATCGTTCGACTGCGCGGTCTGAGCGTACATGAGTGCTCGATAGAATAAGACGGTGCCGGCAGTCTTATCGTCGCTCTGAAATTTGTCGAATGTGCGATTGAGATAGTCGAAGCCCGCCTTCGAATCTTCCGCGTTGAGCCAGGTCGAAAGCAATGAGCGCACGACATTCGGATCGGCCTTGAACTTCGCGGTCACGTCGTCGGCAATCGCGTTGGCTTTATCCGCATTGCCTCTGCGTACTGCGATGAGGTGCTGAATCAACATCGGGACGTACTCGTCCGGGAAGCGAGCGACCATCGCCTCAGCGTACGAATCGGTCTTCTGCGCGTCCTCGGCGTTGAGGCCGGCTTTGATGGCCTCGATGAATGCGTTGTACGTTGTGTTTGTAGTCTCGGGTTTCGCGATGATCGTGTCGACGAGCGGATATACTTGGTCGAACTTGCCCTGGTCGTTGTAGGCGCCGGCCAGTGTCACCGTAAAATCCTGATTATTGGGATACGCTGCGATCGCCTTTTTAAGCACGTTTTCCGCAGCATCGTACTTCTGAAGGCCAATGAGCAGTTCCGCATGATTGGTCAAACTCTGTTCGGTGTAGGTATCGTACGAGAGCGCTCTATCGTAGTTCTCGACAGCTTTGGTCTGCGTCGTCTGACTGTCCTGAACCCAATTGTCGCCGTAATCTTTGTTCACCGCGTAGAGATAGTTGCCAAGCTCGTAGGAGAGCATCGGCGGCATCGCGGCGCCGGATTTTTCGAGCGCGTCCGCAGCGTCGAGCGGATTGAACGCGACAGTGTTCGCTTTTTCGGGTGGATTCGCGCGAACTTCTTCGAGGGTCTGGCCGTCCGCCAAGTCGACGAAACCAAAACTGATATACATGCCGTTGGCGATATTGCCTGCCATTGCAAGGCTTATTTTTTCAGCCAGCACATACCCATCTTTGTTATCGGGATCGAAGGCCGCGAGAAGGTTCCAGGCTTTTGACCACTGCCCCTGCGATTCGAGCAGCCGCGAAGCGTCGATAGCTTGTTTCGACTGCTGCGACGCATCCGCGTAATAGGTTGCGGGAAGCTGCGTTTGCGCGCCAAGGAGGGCAGCAGCACCGAAAACCGCCCACGCGAAAATTGCGAAACGTTTCATGAAATACTCCTTACCAGAGAAGAAGAGATTGACTCGCACCAGCTGAGAGAATACCTAGGTTTACCTTAAAAGGCAACGGCCAGCGGCATTGATCTCTTTGAGCGCATTTAGTCCTCAATATTGAACAAATATGCCGCCTGCTGGTATCATGCCGAGCGGTAAAATTGCTTCTCAAGGTGATTGAGCAGCGGTTGGAGTACTCCATGCTGAGTCGGCAAGAGAATCGAGCGTTTTGGGATACATCGGCAGGTCAAAAAATTCTTACGTTAGATTTTATCTTTCGTAAGATTTCGGAAGCGCAGCGCTCCTTCGTCGACACCGCCGCGCGCCGCGACATCCACATCGCCTGTCCCCCCGACTGCGGCTCCTGCTGTCATGGCTTTATGCCCGATGTCCTCCCCATCGAAGCTGACTACATCGCCTACTACATTCTAAGGTCACGCCCTGAAGCGAGTTCCACGCTCGCGACGCCCCAAGCCTTGTTCTCATTGAATAATCCCGACAATCCATCGCCCTGCCCCTTCCACGACCCAAGCGCACCGGGCGCCAACTGCCGCGTCTACCAGGCTCGCCCCTTGATCTGCAGGCTCTTTGGCTATTCATCCACCCACATGAAGAACAACCAAACCGCCTATCGGCTCTGCCGCTTCATGCCCACGCCCACAGGGATCTCGGTCCGCACACTCACCTCGCACGAACTAGAGCTCAAAATTGGCGCCGTCCCGCCCCTCATGAGCGATTTCGCGATGGAGGTCCTCGCGATCGACCCGTCGTGCGCGTCCGAGCGGAAACCTCTCTCCGAGGCAATGCCCTCGGCGCTTGCGCGCGTCGGCTCTATCCTCCGCTACTGCCCCGAAGAACCCGAACCGAACGCCGCCTAAAACTTGCGCCTCACATCACGAGATCGTACCCGCTCCCAAGCACATCAGGCGCCGTTTCACTGATTTTCCCTCTCTCGCGCTTGCACATCGATCTCTTGCCAGGTAGTCTTCTTGTAAGATGAGTCGCAAATATGTGGTCGTCGCCGGCAATATCGGCGCGGGGAAATCGACACTCGTGAACCTTTTGGCTGAACACCTCGGTTTCATCGCCTACTTTGAGCCCGTTCAAGAGAACCCTTTCCTCAAAGATTTTTACACCGATATGCGCCGGTGGGCCTTTCAGAGCCAGCTTTTCTTCCTCGCGCACCGCGCCACGATGCACCGAAATCTCAGTGTCGATCCACATTCGGTGGTTCAGGATCGATCTCTCTACGAGGACGCAGAGGTGTTCGCGAAAAACCTCTATCGCCAAGGTATTCTTGAGCCTCGAGAGTGGGAAGTGTACCAGAGCCTCTATGTAACCCTCGCCGAAATACTCCCGCACCCGAGCCTCGTAATCTATATCAGAGCCTCGGTGACCACGCTCCGCGCGCGCATTGCCCAGCGCGGGAGAGATTTCGAGTCCTCGATATCGGACGACTACCTGCACAGTCTTAATGAACTCTATGAAGAGTGGATATCTTCGTTCACGCTTTCGCCGATCCTTACGATACCCGGCGACAGTCTCGACTTCGTCGCGGAATCGCGCGATCTCCAGGTCATTTTACGCACAATCACCAAACGACTCGAAGACGACCAACCCTACCTGTTCCCTTACGAGATGTAGACCGATGCGCGCCTGAAGATAGTGAGCGCTATTTCGCCCAGCGATTGAGGATCGCGTGGTATCGCTCGCTGACTTCATCCGCGACATTTTCCCAGGTTCGGCAGAGTGTCTTCTGAGCATTCTCGGCAACAGTATGTAAGATCTCTCGGTCTGAAATCGCATCGATGACTGTCTGAGCAAACTCATCGCGATCTTCTTTGCAGAGGAATCCATTCACATGATCTAGAATAAAAGCAGCAGCGTCTGCCCCTTCGATTAATACTGCAGGAGTTTTCATCGCTGCGGCTTCTCGGACAACTAGCCCTGAAGTATCGTAGAGCGACGGGAACAGAAAAATATCCGCCCGGGCATAGATGGATTTGAGCAACTCTCTATCGTATATGACATCGTGAAAAATGATCTTATCCAAGATTCCAAGCTGTCGAGCGAGATCGATGAGCGTATCCTTCGCGTAGCCCTTGCCGACGAACACCATCCGAAAATCGGGGAGAGCGTTCATGATCGAGGGGAGGGTTCGAAGTAAAAACTCCAGATTTTTTTCGAGGACATGTTGCCCGACATACAGGCCTACCCTGCATTCTGGAGGCAACTTGAGGTACGCGCCTCCATTCGCCCTGTAAGAACTTGTATCGCTAGGCGGCGTAAAATCGATCCCGTTTTCGACGACCTCATAAGGCCCTTTGTAGCCATACTCCCGCAAAGTCCGAGCGACAGATTCTTGGGGAACCCAAACTTGATCCACGGCGTAATAGAAATCGACAATACGTTTAATCTGATCATCAACAATGGCTTTGATCGCGATTGCTCTAGAGAGATCATCTCGGTATTTTGAGTGGAATGTCGCAACAATGGGAATGTGCTTTTCGCGCGCGATTCGAAGCGCGAATTTGCCCGCCGCAAACGGCGAATGTGCGTGCACGATATCGAATTTTTTATCCTTGAGGATCATTTGTACTTTTAGGTCGAAGTCGGGAAGTCCAATGCGGTACGGTGGCCGAACGATCGTCGGAAACGATAAAAATCGGATGATGTCCGAGTTATGTTCATCTCGAAAGTGCGGAATATACGGGGCGACAATGTAAGTGGCTCCTGCTATTTTGCGGAGCCAATACGCGTAATTCCTTACAGTAATGGATACTCCATCCATGATAGGAATATATGCATCACTAAATAGCCCAATTGAAATATTTTTCATATAAATTCAAGTGTATTGAGCAATCTGCTGATCGTCAAATTTACCTGATTATATTTCGTACTTTTTTTGAATATCCCATCCAAGCACACAGTTAAGTAAATTACGCTATTCCACTCGAGCTATTTTGCAGTGTTCCCCAAAAAACTATATACTTTACTTCCACAAGATCTCTCATGTGCATAAGGATGGTCATGCAAAACAGATGAAGAAAAAGATTCTCATGCTTATGCTCGAAGTCGGCCTTGGACATAAAATTCCTGCCCTCGCGGTCAAGGAGGATCTCGAGACGAAGTATCCTGACCTGTTCGATATTTCAGTGGTGGACTTCGCGAAGGAATCCGGCGCGGCGCGAGCGGACACCCAGCTTAAAAAAGGATGGGATGTAGCGCTCACCTTTCCGGTGCTCGCGAGAATCGGATATTTGTACATCGAGATGAACCGCAAAAATTTCGACTACATCGAAACGCTCTACAAGGATTTCATCAACAAGGGTATGCGCTACATCGCCAAGGCAAAACCTGATGTCATCATGGCGACGCATCCTCTCTGTCTCTATATCGCCTCGAAGGCGCGGCGCGAATTCGGGGGAGCTTACAAGATCATTTCCTATGTCGTCGATCCCTTCGATGGGTACAGCCTCTGGGCAAACCCCGAATCCGATATGTTCCTCGTGGCGACGGAACACTCAAAAAAGCGGCTTCTCGACAGCGGTGCCTGCGATTCCAAAATTTTCATCACCGGATTCCCCATCCGCAAGCAATTCTTCAATCTGACCAAAACGAAAGAACAGATCTATGCAGAACTTGGTCTCGATCCGGAGAAACCGACGATCCTTGTGTCGAGCGGTGGTGCGGGCATTTCCAATGTCTACACGTTCGCTAAAATTGCAAAGCGGAGGAACCTGTCCATCAACATGATTGTAGTCGCCGGAAAGAATCAACGGATGAAGAAAAGTCTCGACACGCTCTCGAAGATCCAAAATGATATGAATTTCGTGCCACTCGCGTATGTGAACAACATGAATGAGCTGATCGCAGCGTCCGATGTCGTGGCCGGCAAGGCCGGCGCCTCAACCTTTATGGAAGCAATCTTCATGAATAAGCCGATGATTTTCACCGAGTGGGCAGCCTACAACGATTGGTACATCATCAACTTTGCGCTCGAGAATCAGCTTGGCTGGTATTGCCCGAACATCATCTCCTTTCTCAACACTCTTAAAAAATTATCTAAGGATTCGGAGCTGCTGCAGAGTACCATCGAGAAAATTAAAGCGCTGCACTTTAAGCCTGGCACGGAAGCTGTCGCAGAAGTACTCGCTGCGCAGGCTGGAGTCACTACAAAATCAACACCATAATCTGCAGCATGGCTCTTGGTACGGATCCGACTCTATTTCGTTGACTTCCTATCTTCGCACGCATTACTCTACACTTAAAGAAGAGGTGCCTATGTCTAAGTCGGTGTTTCCGCTCGCGCTCGTCTTTGCACTCTCGGCCGTCCAAGGATTCTCGGAAGGTTGGCCGGAAGGCAAAGGTTCAGATGTTTTCGACGCAGGAACCGATACACTTGAAATCGTATTTCTCGGTCACGCTTCCCTGATTTTCGTGTATAAAGGAGCCTACATCTACGTCGACCCTGTGAGTCAGTACGCCGACTACTCGAAATTGCCGAAGGCTGATCTCATACTTATCACCCACCAGCACGGCGACCACCTC
>CAYXOW010000052.1:4009-6188 GCA_964466815.1 uncultured Treponema sp. | reverse complement strand
TCGGATACGCGGATCGTGCTCTCCAGGGGAGCTCAGGCTGCCTACAGCAAAGGTGAAGTGCTCGATTGGGGCAGCTCGATGCGCGCAGGGCACATCGTGGTCGAAGCGGTGCCAGCGTACAACGTAACTTCGGATCATCTCGGCTACCACCCCAAGGACCACCACGACAATGGCTACATTATGATGGCTGGAAACCTACGAATCTACATTGCGGGCGATACCGAGCCCATCCCGGAGATGACCAGGTTCGGTCCCATCGACATCGCGTTTCTCCCCATGAACCAACCTTACACGATGACACCGGAACAGGCGGCGGACGCAGCGCGCACGATCCACCCGAAAATCCTCTATCCTTACCACTACGGCTCGACGGACACAAAGGCTCTCGTGAATCTACTCGCCCACGAACATGACATAGAAGTCAGAATCAGAAATCTCCAATAGAGGAGCGCCATGCCTAAGACAACGCCCCAAAATGAAAAAGCTACCCACGAGGCCCACGTGCCTCCCGTGCAGCGGGCTCCGCACGAACCTTCTCACGCGGATTCAAAACTAATCGCAGAAGCGAACGAAATTCTCGAGGGCAAGAGCAAAAAGGGGCTCATCGCGAGAATTTTACCCTTCATGGGGCCAGCATTTATCGCGAGCGTCGCCTATGTCGACCCGGGCAATTTCGCAACCAACATTTCCGGTGGAGCGCAGTTCGGCTACCTCCTGTTGTGGGTCATCATCGCCAGCAATCTCATGGCGATGCTCATCCAGACCCTCGCCGCAAAACTGGGCATCGCGACGGGCCACAACCTAGCCGAGCACTGTCGCCTGAAGTATCGACACCGAACCACCGTAGCGCTGTGGATCCTTATGGAGGTCGTCGCGATGGCGACGGACCTCGCTGAATTTTTGGGCGCCGCAGTGGGCTTCAATCTGCTTTTCGGAATTCCCCTCTGGTTGGCAGCGATTCTCACAGGCATCGCCACCTTCATCATCCTCATGCTCGAACGCTACGGCTTTCGATCGCTCGAGGCGGTGATCACGGGCTTCGTATCCGCCATCGCCATCAGCTACATCATCGAGATCTTCCTTGGAAAGCCCGACTGGGCGCAGGTAGCGCGCCATGCATTTCTCCCAGAATTCAAAGGCTCAGCGAGTATCCTTCTTGCAGCGGGCATTCTAGGCGCGACTGTCATGCCCCACGCGATCTACCTCCACTCGTCTCTCACCCAGCATCGTGTCGTCGTCAAAGAGCCGAGCCTTCTTAAAAAACTATTCCGCTACGAGATCGTCGACGTGGTGGTGGCGATGGGCGTCGCAAGCCTCGTGAACGGCGCGATGCTCATCATGTCGGCTGCCACCTTCCACGCGCAGGGGCTCACGCAGGTGGGCACGCTGGAAGAAGCCTACAAAACCCTCGAACCGCTCCTTGGACGAGCGGCAAGCTGGGTATTCGCGGTGTCACTGCTCTTTTCAGGTCTATCTTCGGCATCGGTCGGCACCATGGCCGGACAGATCATCATGCAGGGGTTCATGAGCTTTGAGATCCCGGTGTGGTTGCGCCGGATAATCACGATGATTCCGTCAATAGTGATCATCGCGCTCGGTGTCGACCCCACCAAGGCGCTCGTGATCAGCCAGGTACTCCTCAGCTTCGGACTCCCATTCGCGATTATCCCGCTCATCTCCTTCACTAGCGACAAGAAGCTCATGGGGATTTTAGTCAACCGACGAAGCACTAAAGCGCTGGCGATGCTGGTCGCGGGAATCATTCTTGTGCTGAATGTGTACCTTCTCTACATGACATTTTCTGGAGGATGAGCGTGTATACAAAAATCATGGTCCCACTCGACGGTTCGAAAGCGGCCGAGAGTTCGTTACGGTGGGCAACTGAGCTCGGCCGCATTTTTCATGCGGAAATCGTGCTTTTTCACGCGATCGAGAAGAATCCTCCGGAGCAGATTCACGGCGAGACACATGTACACAATGAGGATGAGGCTTCGGCATACCTCGAGCGCGCCGCATCGGAGCTGCATGCGAATTATGATTTCGAGGGTAATGTTTCGACTCATGTCCACATCGAAGAGACCTCGAATGTCGCCGCAAGCATCGCCATCCACATGAAAGAGCTGGAACCTGACCTCATCGTGATGTGTTCGCATGGGCGAAGCGGTTTTACACGGGCCTT
>CAYXOW010000052.1:0-3999 GCA_964466815.1 uncultured Treponema sp. | reverse complement strand
CGGCTCGCTCGCGACACGAGTGATTGGGTTCGGCGGAGTGCCGGTTTTCCTTGTGAAGCCTGAGACCCGCGCGAGTGCCGCGAAGGTATTCGAGCGTGTAATCGTCCCTCTCGACAATGCTTCGATTCACGACCACGCGATTCCTTATGGAGAGGAGTTTGCAGAAGCTGCTCAAGCGACCCTTACCCTTCTCTCGGTGGTGCCCACCTTCAGCTCGCTCAAGGGCCGAGATGGAGGTTGGGGTCTCATGTCGCCAGCGACTTCCTCTACACTCCTTGAAATCGAAGAGGCGAGCATGCGGCACCACCTTGAAGAGCACGCTGTGCAACTTGCGGCGCGCGGCCTCGCGGTCGAAACCGAGGTTGTTCGCGGCGACCCTGCCAGACGCATCGCGAGCGCAGCCGCGGCCCGCGCTCCATCGCTCATTGTCCTCGGCACGCACGGGCGCTCCGGCACCGAAGCATTCTGGAAGGGATCGGTAGCTGCAAAGGTTGTCGCGCTCTCGAAATCGCCTATTCTGCTAGTGCCGCTGCGCGAATGACGCGAATGAATAAAGCGGCAGCTTTCGAATTTTTTCGCGCGCATGTGTACACGCCGCGGCCATAGTCGCGCTCACTTGCCGGGTATCCATGGAATGCATATTTTCATACATAGAATAACGTATCTGGAGGATAAAAATGGCAACGATCACTTTTAAAGGCAATCCCGTGCAGACAATAGGCACCCTTCCCCTGCGCAACTCAAAGGCGCCGGATTTCAAGCTCACCGGATCCGATCTCGGCGATGTGGGGCTTGGCAAGTTTGCAGGCAAAGTTAAAATATTGAACATTGTGCCGAGTCTCGACACAGGAGTGTGCGCCGCCAGCGCTCGCGCCTTCAACAAGGCTGCCGCCTCGCTCGGCAACGTCGTGATTCTTACGATTTCCAGAGATTTGCCCTTTGCGCAGAAGCGATTCTGCGAGGCTGAAGGAATCGACAAAGTGATTACGCTTTCCGAGCTTCGCGACAGATCGTTCGGCAGCGCGTATGGAGTCGAGATGGTTTCGGGACCGCTTGCGGGATTGCTCTCGCGGGCTGTCGTGGTTTTAGACGCGAACGACAAGGTCGTATACACTGAGCAGGTTCCCGAAATCGCTCAGGAGCCGAACTACCAAGCCGCCCTCGACGCGGCGAAAAAAGCGCTCTGATTTATCGCGGTGCGTCTATCGTGGTGATCAGAAATTGACCACGCGCAGCAATGCCTTCTGCACCGACTATCGCGGCGAGCCACTCGGTCTCGCCGCTTTTTTTTGCCCAGACGTGCAGAGTTTCACCCTTCAATATTTCGTGCACAAAATCAACTTTGATGCGTCTAAAGCGCTGATGTTCCTCGAGCGGAACCGCGTCGCAGAGCCAGTTGATGAAGTGTGCGTTGTTGACATGGCCGTTGTAATCGATGTGGCGAGTGCGCGCCTCAAGCGAAAAAACGTGTGAAAACGGCGTAGCGGCTTGCCCGGTCGTTTCGTCGGCTAGACTCGCGCCGCGCGTTTTCACGCTCTCTTCAAGCGCGGCAAACAGCGACACATCGATACCAGGCTCAAGATCCTCGAATGGCCAAGGATAATCGGTGGAAAGGTCGAGCGGTAGGTTGCGTTCGGGACGGAGCACTCGGCGCGTGGCCATCTCGACGATGATGTACTCGTACATGGCGCCCGCGTATTTCTCTCCCGATTCGCTCACCAGTTCGAGGCAGCGCTGTGCAAAGAGCCGCTTCGTACCCGAAGGCCATGTCCGTGCGATCGCGCGCTCGCCTTGGCGCGGCAATGCTTCGATCCGAATGTCGATACGCGAGAGCATCCAGGTAAGCCCGCGCGCCCACATATCTTCCATGCCGATGCCGAGCATCGCCGCGTGCGCCCCCGCCGCCTCCTGAAAAAAATTCGCGATTGCAAACGGTTTGAGCGGCCCGCCGTAGCCGCAGTCGTATCCTCGCACATCGTAGCGGATTTCAAGCGGTCGAATCATGGTTCATTCCTTCTAGGCGCCGGTTGCGCTCGTCTCTTCTATTCTAGCGCGTTGATATCGATTGAAAAAGGCGCCGTGAAATTCAAACCGTGAAATGCAAACCCATGCTATAATCATCGACATGTGCGGAATCGTTTCACTTGTCTACAAAGATGAGAATCCTTCGATGGGGAAAGAGGCCGAAGCGCTACTGAAGCGCCTCGAGTATCGCGGGTACGATTCGACGGGAGCCGCCTTTATCGGCGCCGACAGGGGAATCAGCCTAAGAAAACAGGTGGGTGCGCCCTCAAAAGTCTGCCCACTTTTGCACATCGACAGCTTTAAGGGGCAGCGCTTCATCGGCCAGGTGCGCTGGGCAACCTACGGCGCCGTCACCGACGTGAACAGCCAGCCTCACCACGTGCGCTGCAAGGTCGAGCTCGTGGGGGCCCACAACGGCAACATCTCGGACACCGATACACTCAAGTCTTGGCTCACCGCGCGCGGGCATGCGGTCGTCTCCGACAACGACGGAGAGATCATCGTCCACCTCATCGAGGAACACTACGCTTCCGCCCAAACACTCGCGAGTTCGGATCTGGCTTACCTTCGTAAGGCCTACGCCAATGCCGGGCTCGCCGAGGGAGTACCCGATGGCGTGCTCCGCATGATCGAGGCGATCCGCAAAGCTGAATCGCTGGCCGAAGGCTCATACGCCGCTGCCATCGCCGACCCCAAGCTTCCCGGAGTTTTTGCGATCAAATCGGGTTCCTCGCTCTACGCCGGCATGGGCAGCGATTCGCAGGGTGAATTCATCGTGCTCTCATCCGACCTCACGAGCGTACTCTCGAAGACACGCGCGCTCATCCCCCTCGCCGAGGGTGAAGGCATCTGGTTCACTGAAAACCACTACCTCGTGTTCAGCCTCCAAGGGCAGCCCTTCTTCTCGCACCCGAGGCTCAAGCGATCGAAGCTTTCGATCGGTGACACGCAGCTTTCACCCGAATTTCAGCACTACATGGAGCAGGAGATTTCCTCGGGCCCCGGCAATATTATCCAAATTCTGCGCTACTATTTCCGCGATCCCGCGCTCGAGCCTCTCTCCGAGCTCTTCGAGGAGCGCAAGGACGACTGCAAGGAAGCCGCCGACAGCATCTCCTCGCTCTCCGAGCGATTCGGCACCGAGGCCCTTCTGTCCGGAATGCGCGAAGTGTTCACTTCTTCCGCGTGGAACGAGATCGAAGCGCGCGTACACAATGCAGGCGCCGCGCATTTTGTGGCACCCCAGTTCATTTCGGACGAAGCGGAGCTTCTCAAGGAACTGAGCGCGCTCGATCCTCAAGCCCGCGACAAGCTGCTCCTCATGGACAAGGTGATCGTTTGGCGCAAGCGACGCGCAGTACTCCGGTATACTAGCGAGCTCAAGAACGCGATCCACGAAGCATCGCGCTCGGGCGGGAGGATTTTTCTCGTCGCGTCGGGCACGTCCTACCACGCAGCCCTCACCGCCGCGTACTTTTTTAACCAGATGGCGCATATTCCCGTCTATCCATGCAATCCGGGCATTTTCCGTTCGATGTACTTCAACTGCCTTGGCGAGAACGATCTCATCATCGGCATCTCGCAGTCGGGAGAAACGAAGGATCTCGTCGACATTTTCCAAGATGTCAAGAAGATGAACGCCTCGATCCGCCTCGTCAGCATCGTGAACAACGAAAACAGCCGAATCCCCCAGGAACTCTCGGACTTCTATCTGCCGCTGCTCTGCGGCCCTGAAATCGCGGTGGCGGCCACGAAGTCGTTCACGAGCCAGGTCGCCATTCTCTATCTCATCGCCTCGAGTTTTTCGCTTCCGGAAACGAAGGTCCGCGATAATTTGCTCAGAGCCAAGGACCTCATGACCGAGACCATCGAGACGCGCATGGGCGATATCGAGAGTGTCGCGGCGCATCTCTACGCCGCGCCCTCGATTCACATTCTCGGTACGGGGCTCATCGGTTTGGCGCGCGAAGGGGC
>CAYXOW010000051.1:14125-14968 GCA_964466815.1 uncultured Treponema sp. | reverse complement strand
ATTATCGTGCGAGCAACGGTACTCGCTCTTCTCGTCGTGGTCGTAAATGCCTCTGATGCGCAGCTTACGCACTTCGTCGGTGGCGCCGTAGGGCTGACCACCTCCGCCGATGCAGCCGCCTCGGCACGCCATGACTTCGATGAAGTGCCAGGGGGTCTCGCGGCCTTCCGCGCGTGCCTTGCGCACCTGCTCGAGTACGGTGGCGATGTTGCCCATCTGGTGGGCAGCCGCGACGCGTAGGTCGATGCCCGCGATGTGCACGGTCGCTTCCTTGATGCCCGAAAGTCCGCGCACCGCCGTGAAATTGACGTCCTTCAGCTCTTCCTTCGTGACGAGGAAGTAGGCTGTCCTGAGCGCGGCTTCCATGACGCCGCCTGTGGCACCGAAGATGGCTCCCGCACCTGAGTAGGGTCCGAGCGGGCTGTCCGGTGTCGATTCGGGCAGATCGACGAAGTCGATGCCCGCCTGTTTGATCATGCGCGCAAGCTCGCGCGTGGTGAGGGTTACGTCGACATCTTTGTAGCCCGATGAGTACATGGTCTCGTCGCGGCTGTTTTCGAACTTTTTGGCCGTGCAGGGCATGATCGAGACTGAAAAGATCTTGGCGGGATCGATTTTCGCTTTGGCGGCCCAGTAAGTTTTAATCATGGCGCCCATCATCTGTTGAGGGCTCTTCGCCGTGGAGAAGTTCGGGATCATATCGGCGTAATACTTCTCCATGTAGTCGACCCATGCCGGGCAGCAGGAGGTGATGAGGGGAAGACTGCGGACGGCTGTGGCTTCTTTCATGCCATTCTTGAGCGCCGAGGTGAGCCTGTGCACGAACTCCGTGCCCTCTTCCAT
>CAYXOW010000051.1:11966-14017 GCA_964466815.1 uncultured Treponema sp. | reverse complement strand
ATCGGTGCCGGGGGGTAGCCCGAAAGACTCCGCGAGCGCGACACGGACTGCGGGTGCGATCTGCACGACGCAGGTCTTGGCGTCGGGGCCCTCTTTCATGAGGGCATCCCACACGAGCTTGGTCTGGTCGTTCTCGTAGATGGCGCCCACAGGGCAGTGCGCGGAGCACTGGCCGCACTTGATGCAGGGGCTGTCGCCGAGCTTGACATCGGCTGCCGGCGCGATGCGGATCGATTCGCCACGCCCCAGGAATTCGATCGCCCAGACGCCCTGCATTTCCTGGCACACTTCGACGCAGCGCCCGCAGCGGACGCACTTCGATGGGTTGAGAATAAGGGTGCCTGTGGAAGTGTCAAGAGGAATGTCGCGCACCATCTTCGTATAGGGCTGTTCGCGGATTCCGAACTCTTGCGCAAGAGTCTGCAGTTCGCAGGACTGATTGCGCGGGCAGGTGAGGCAATCGTCTGGGTGCGTCGAGAGAATGAGCTCGATTACGGTCTTGCGTGTCTGTACGAGGTCGGGGTCGTTTGTGATGATGCTCATGCCCTCGGTGACGGGTGTGCAGCAGGATCGGAGCATCTTGTTCGAGCCTTCAACTTTCACTACGCAGATGCCGCATGCGGCCCACGGCGAAAGATCAGGGTTGTAGCAGAGGGTCGGTATCTTTACATGCGCCTTTTTTGCAGCGTCGAGCATGGATGTACCTTCGGCGACCTGAACCGGTATTCCATTTACTTTGATGTTTACCATTTGTTCTCTCCCTGCCTTTAGCGCTTGATCACTGCGCCGAACTTGCATGCGGCGAAGCACTCGCCGCACTTGATGCACTTCGAGCCGTCGATGACACGCGCTTTTTTCTTTTCGCCCGTGATGCACGGTACGGGGCACTTGCGCGCGCAGAGGCCGCAGCCGATGCACTTCGTCGGGTCGATTTCGTACACGACGAGGTCTTTACACTTGCCTGCGCGGCACTTTCTGTCGCGGATGTGTTCGAGGTATTCGTCGCGGAAATGCCGGATCGTGGAGAGTGTCGGATTGGCCGCCGAGCCGCCGAGCATGCAGAGCGAGGCCTTGGTCATCGCCTTGCCGATCTGTTCAAGCTTGACAAGATCTTCCTCTTCGCCCTGGCCTTTCGATATTTTATCGAGGAGACCGTGCATCTGCTTGGTGCCGATGCGGCAGGGCGCGCACTTTCCGCATGACTCGTCGACGCAGAACGCCATGTAGAATTTGGAAACGTCGACGACGCAGTCGTCTTCGTCCATGACGATCATGCCGCCCGAGCCCATCATCGACCCGAGCGCGGTGAGCGACTCGTAGGAAATCGGTGTGTCGAGGTCTTTCTCGACGATAATGCCGCCGGACGGTCCACCGGTCTGGACGCCTTTGAATTTTTTGTTGTTCCGGATGCCTCCGCCGATGTCGAAGATGATTTCGCGGAGTGTGGTACCCATCGGCACTTCGATGAGGCCGGAGTTGTTGATTTTTCCGGTGAGCGCGAAGACTTTGGTGCCCTTCGATTTTTCGGTGCCGATCGAGGAGAACCACTGCGCTCCCCTCGTTAGGACTACGGGTACGTTCGCGAGTGTCTCGACATTGTTGATCACCGTAGGTTTTCCCCAGAGACCCTTCACCGCGGGGAAAGGCGGCTTGGGTCTCGGCATGCCGCGCTTGCCTTCGATGGACTGAAGCAGCGCTGTCTCTTCGCCGCAGACGAAGGCGCCCGCGCCGAGTCGGATCTCGATGTCGAAATTGAAGCCGGAGCCGAGGATATTTTCGCCGAGGAGGCCGTAGTCCTTCGCCTGCGCGATGGCGATTTTGAGGCGCTCGATCGCGAGAGGGTACTCGGCGCGTATGTAGATGTAGCCGAAATTGGCGCCCACGGCGCGGCCCGCAATGACCATGGCCTCGAGGATCGAGTGCGGATCGCCCTCAATGGTCGAGCGGTCCATGTAGGCGCCCGGATCGCCTTCGTCGGCGTTGCAGACGATGTACTTCACATCACCAGGCGATTTTCGTGCAGCTTCCCACTTCATGCCGGTAGGAAAACC
>CAYXOW010000051.1:10937-11873 GCA_964466815.1 uncultured Treponema sp. | reverse complement strand
TGTGTAGCCGGTGCGGGCAATATACTCGTCGATGCTCTCGGGGTTGATGACGCCGCAGTTCCGGAGCACGATGCGGAACTGTTTCTGGTAGAATTCGATATCTTCGAGCTTGGTGGTCTCGGCCTTCTTGTCCTTGCGGTACAAGAGGCGCGTCACCTCGCGGCCTTTTACGACTTGTTCGGCGATAATCTCGTGCGCATCTTCGGGTTTGACCTCGACGTAGAAGGATTCGCTCGGAAGCACTTTCACGATAGGACCTTTCTCGCAGAATCCGAAGCAGCCGGTTTTGACGATCTGTACGTCGCGGCTCACGCCAAGCGCTTCGGCTTCCTTGATGAGATTCTTGTAGATCTCATCGCTCCGCGACGACTCGCAGCCCGTACCGCCGCAAACCAGAATGAAGTTCTTGTATGCCATAGTGTCCCCCACCTCAGTGCTTCACGATATCGACGGCCGGACGGTCGAAAATGTGGTTATCGAGCAGGCTGTGCTCTACCAGGTGTTTCACCACGAGCTCTTCCGCGAATTCGGAGGTCATCTTGCCGTAAATGACGGGTGGCATGTCCGGCATGACTACTTCCACTGTCGGCTCGACATAGCAGAGTCCCATGCAGCCTGTTTGCCGCACGATCACTCTGGATGCAATATTGTGCTTTTCGAGAGCCGCTACAATTGCGTCGAAGGTCTGTTTCGCGCCAGCTGCGATGCCGCAGGTGCCCATGCCGACAATGACCTGGATGTCCTTGCCTTCCACACTCCGCTTTTCGAGCTCCTCCTGCTTCTGAGCGCGCAGCGCCCGAAGCTGATCGAGGGTCATCTTCGCCATACTCTCTATCCCTCCTCCTGAGATGCGAGAAATTGTCGAACGAGGGCCAGCGACGCAGCGGTGTTGAGATCCCCAGCCGCCGCCACAAGCTCACTCTTTGTAATTTCATA
>CAYXOW010000051.1:9918-10927 GCA_964466815.1 uncultured Treponema sp. | reverse complement strand
CAACCCGTCGCGCGAACGCGATCTACGCAGCTTCATCTCCGCCTCACCGGCGAGACTCACCAGCGCGATGAAGAGCTGCCCCACATCGCCCAGCGGGGGAGTATCGACGCTGGCCGATGGGAATAGAAACCGCACTTCGGTGCCCACGCCCTTCTCGGATTCCAAGCTGAAGGAGCCTCCCGCGAGCTCCACCGCCTGCTGGATGAAGGGCAGCCCGAGGCCAACTTTTCGCCCTGGATGCTTGGCGCCTGTGTTGGCGAGCGGATCGAGAGCACGTGCGCGCTCTTCCGAGGGCATGCCGCGCCCATCATCAGCAACCCGCACGTGCACACCATCCGCGCGCTCGTCGATGTCCACTTCGACAGTGTGCGCTCCTGCCTCAACTGAATTTTGCGCGAGGTCGAGCACAAAATCGCCCACAGTGAAGTGCATCGTGAATGGCGCGATCAGAGCGCCCGATACTTAGCGATTATCGACGGGAGCTGCTCCTTCGAGAGTTTCCCGTACACCTCATCGTCGATCATCATAACGGGGGCCAGCCCGCAGCAGCCGAGACAGCGCACTTCATCTACGCTGAAGAGGCCGTCGTCGGTCACCTCGTCGGGTTCTATCGAGAGGATCGACCGCGTTTCCTCGAGAAGATCCTGTCCACCTTTGAGGTAGCAGGCTGTCCCCATACACACTGCGATCCGGTGCTTACCCGGCTTTTTTGTCTTGAAAAAGTGATAGAAGGTGATAACTCCGTAGATCTTCGCGAGCGGAATGCCCGAAATGCGCGAGAGCTTTTCCGCCGCCGCGCGGGGCACATAGCCGAACTCGTTCTGAATGCGGTGCAGCATCATGACGAGTCCGCCTTCTTTCTTGCTCCATTCATCGATGTAGGTTGTCAGCTCGCTCGAAAACTCGATATCGCCTGCGATCATCCTGCGGCCCCCTCCAACTGAATATTTAAAAAATTAAATATAGTATTATAGATAAAATATTAACGATTGCATCGTACCATTTCGAT
>CAYXOW010000051.1:9644-9898 GCA_964466815.1 uncultured Treponema sp. | reverse complement strand
AAGTACCTTAGGCTGCACAGCGCGCGGTTTTTTGCTCGATCACCACGAAAACCGCATCCGCGATCGGATGACGAAATGCTCTATTTCAATTATCTTTCTTCTGGAGGCGTTTGCAATGGCGAATTCCGAAAAAAACAAGGCTATCTCCGAACTAAACAACCGCGCGGTCGCCTACATCGACTCGGGACGCTATGCGGAGGCCATCGATCTGCTCACCAAGGCGCTCTCGCTCGATCCGAAGCGCTTAGGACTGC
>CAYXOW010000051.1:5703-9629 GCA_964466815.1 uncultured Treponema sp. | reverse complement strand
CGCGCGGAAGCGCACAGGTTGTCGGGTAATTTGGCGGAAGCGCAGCGCGATCTTCTCTCTGAGCTTCAAATGGTACCGGATTCGCCGGAAGTGCTCCACGCGCTCGGCCTCGTCGCGTACGACAGCGAAGACTTCGACCAAGCGCGCCTCTACTATAAGAAGGCCATCGAAAAGGACACAGCATACGCGCCTGCATGGAACGATCTCGGCGTCATCGCGTTCCGCTCGCAGAAGTACGACGAGGCGCGCGCGCATTTCGAGAAAGCAACCGCGCTCGACGCCGATTTCAGCGAGGCGTGGTTCAATCTCGCGGACACCTACGATGAGCTCGGCATGGGCCAGATGCGCGCCTTCGCGCTCGAGCAACTCAAGAGGGCACGGTTGAAAAATGGTGAACGCGCTACGTCCGAGGATGACGAGTGAAGCCCGGCGATAGTGTCGGCGTCTACACCCTCGACAGGCGGCTCGGCAAGGGTGTCACGGCATCTACCTGGCTTGCGCGCCGCACCGCCACACCAGACACTACAGCCTCGCCCATTGTTCTGAAAATATTCGACATCGCGGAAGCCGATTCCTGGAAACCCCTCGATCAATTCAAGCGCGAGGCCGACACGCTCCGCGCCCTCAATCATCCTTCGATTCCGCACTATATCGAGAGTTTCGACGCGACCGTCGATGGTCATATGCTCTTCGTACTCGTGATGGATTACATCGAGGGTGAGACTGTCGAGTCCTACATCGCCTCGGGAAAAAAGTTCACTGAGGAGCACATCGAACAGATACTCGCGGAGCTCGCCGATATTCTAGCCTACATTGGGAGCCTCAGGCCGCCCATCGTGCACCGCGACATCAATCCGCGCAACATCATCCTACGTCCCGACGGCCACATCGTGCTCGTCGATTTTTCGGGCGTGCAGGATGCGATACGAACCGCGCTCTACCCAGGTGCGACGCTCGTGGGAACTGCGGGCTACATCCCACTGGAGCAGGTCTCAGGGAGGGCCACACACCGCTCCGATCTCTTCGGCGCCGCCTCGACCGCGGTCTTCATGCTCACCGGGCGCAACCCCGCCGAGCTGCCGATGCGCAATCTGAAAATCGATCTCTCGGGGTTGCTCTACATTTCTTCGCGCCTCTCGAAGGTACTCAATAGCTGGCTCGATCCCGATCCGGACCGGCGTTCGCTTTCTGCGACGCAGGCGGCGGCGATTCTTCGGGGTTCCGCTTCTTCCGCCACCCTGAGCGCAGAAAACCAGGCAGACTCCCGCACGGACGACATCCGCTTCGACCGTATCGCCGAAGAGCCGCTCATACCACGCTCTCTCTTTTCCGACATCGTGCGCACACTCAATCAGGAACCTGAACACCCGGAGTACCCCTCGGCGCTCCCATCGGACAGCACGCTGACACTCCAAGACCTCGATCCGGGGCTCTATATCAAAATGCCACGCCGGCGCAGGAGCGCGCTCTCGGGGCTTGCGTTCTTTCCGATTGTGTGGCTTGGCTTCGTGTTCTTCTGGACAAGCATGACGATGCGGATGCACGCGCCGATGTTTTTTCCGCTGTTCAGCATCCCGTTCTGGATCGCAGGCATCGCGATGGTCAAATCTTTCCTGAAACCCGCGTTGACCGAGACTGAACTCTTCATTACTCTCGATGGACTATTGAAGAAAACAAGCGGTTTTCTCTCGAACTCCGCGCAGCAGTACCGAGTCGCCGATCTCGGCACCGCGAATGTTCGACAGTCTTCGGTGCGGGTGAACAATCGCGCAATGAAGGAGCTCGTGATCGAAACGGGAACGGGAAGCGTTTCATTCGGGCTTGGCCTCTCGGATCGCGAGCTGTATTACCTCGAGAAGCGCGTCAACGAAGAGATCTCGCGGCTCAAGAGTTTACCTGCGCCCGACACATCCACCGATTAATCCAAACGCGGTGTACGCAGTTTACGGTTGTGTCGCGAGCCGCTCGTCGAGGGCGAGCCTGGCGTTCCTTCGCACTTCGGCCTCATCGTAGCGTCGCCGCTGTTCGGGCGTTTCCGGAAGCGACGGCGGAACCGGAATCGGCGTGCCGTCCGCACCGATTGCCACGTAGGTGATGTACGCCGAACAGAGCGTCGTTTCATGCTGCTCACCAGGTTTGAGGCCCGTGACGAGCACTCCGACTTCCATCGAAGTGTGAAAAGCCCGGTTTACCGAGGCCTTTACGGAGAGCACCGTACCCGCCGGTGCGGGATTCTTGAACACGAGCCGGTCGACCGAAATGGTGACGACATTGACGCCGCAATGCTTGAAGGCTGAGATACCTCCAGCCTTGTCCATGAGCGACATAAGATAGCCGCCGAAAATCGAACCATAGATGTTGAGATCCGATGGTTGCACAATCTCATCCATTTCGACCGCCGATGCGTCGACAGGCCGAGGAGTCATATCCAATGGGAGAGCCATAGTTCTATGGTTATACCAACCTCGACTCGATGGTGCAAGGATTCCGTCAGGAGCGATCGAAGCCGGCATGCGGTGCGGGCGCCAGGGCGACACTGACAGAGCCTCCATTTGCGCGCAAATAAATTCTGTTTTACACTCATTTCATGTCGAGAAGACATTTACGCGCTCAGCGCTTTTTCGCAATCGCCATCAGCGCGACCGTGCTCGCTTTCGCGAGTGCGTGCGCGACCGCTCCCAAACCAGGAACAGTGCCCATCGCGCCACCGCCTCCCAGCACCGCGGGTTCCGCTTCCTTCAATCGCGCCGAATTCGAGAAAGCCCTTGCGGGTCGCAATCTCGACCTCCTCGCCTCCTACAGCTCGAATGAAAAGGGCGCGCTCGGCGCCGCCGCCACTCCCGCCGACCGCGACAAGGCGCACAATCGCTACGAAGCGCTCCGACAGGAAATTCTGCTCATACCGGCATCGCAGTACGCGCTCGCCCCCAACATCCCCGCCCTCGTCTCACTCCTCTCGAAACCTGAAGCGAAGCACTTTTCTCCGAGCGAGCGCCAAAAGCTTGAATCGGTGCTTGCGCGCTACGCATCCACAAAGAGCCCAGCCTCAGCCTACCGTACCGATCGCATCGACCCGCGCATCTCGCGTGTTACATCTTCGATGCTGGCAGCAGCCGCGAAAGCGCCCGAAACCCCGCTGGCTCCCCTCGTTTCCGCACTCGTAGCGAGCGAAAGCGACCAATTCATGAAGATCAAGCTGCTGCACGACTGGATCGCCGAGAATATCACCTACGATGTGGCGATGTTCGAGAAAAATGTGGTGACGAACCAAGACCTCGCCTCGGTGCTCGGCGCTCGGCGGGCAGTGTGCTCGGGGTACGCCGCGCTCTTTGAACGGATGGCGAAGATCGCCGGGTTCGAAGTGAGGACCGTGCACGGCTACACCAAAGACCTGGGAGGCGATTTCGATTTCAATCTTCAGAACAGTCACGCGTGGAACATGGTGAGGATTGGCGACCTCTGGTACTTTGTGGACACGACCTTCGATGCAGGCGCATTCGACTCAACTGTTGGGCGCGGGCAATATAAGAAACGCTACAGCACCGACTATCTCTTCGCCCCGCCGATCCAATTGCGCTACACGCACTACCCCGAAAACCCGCTCGAACAACTCAGCTCAGCGCCCCTCACGAGAGATGCCTTCAAAGCGCAGATTCTCGTCACTCCAGAGTATTTTGCGAATGGTGTCTCGTTAAAGCGCGTCGCCGGCAACGCTGGCGATATTTCGACGCTCACGAATATGCTTCGGGCCGGTACCACCTTCAGCCTCGACTTTCAATCGGCCGAGAACGTGCTGATGGACGCCTCTCTTTTCGATGCAAAAGGGAAGGAAATTGAGCGCTCCGCCCTCGCGAGTCACCCCGACGCCTCGACGTGGAGCATCGACTTCGCGGCGCCGAGCGGCGGGACCTTTGTGGTGCGCGTGT
>CAYXOW010000051.1:2804-5693 GCA_964466815.1 uncultured Treponema sp. | reverse complement strand
AAGATGGTGGAGGCGCGGGAACTTCGACGATGCTCACCAGTGTGCTTCAGTTCTCGCTCCAGAGCGGTGCTGCCTTTGGATCGTACGCATTTCCGAAAATCTACGAGCGCTACCAGTATCCCGCCGGCGAATTCCTAACGAGTCCGCGTTCCGGAACGCTCGCTAAGGGAACCACCGCGCGCTTCGCCTATCGCTCGAACGCGAAGTATGTCGCCATCATCTACGAAAACACCTTTGTGCCGCTTAAAAATATCGGGGGAGGCGACTTCGCGCTCGACTTTAAAATTCCTGCGACAAGCGTTATCAAACTCGGCGTGTCGGACGATAATGTGCACTACGGCATCGTCCTCGCATGGGATGTGCGCTAGCGCGCTATCGGTTGGGCGCCAGAGTGCTATGGCGCAAGAGCGATCTGGCGCGAGGACGCCCTTCTACACATTGATATTCAGCCTTCGCTACACTCATCCCTCGAGATCGGTCCCATGCGAGGCGCGCTCGCGTTCACGAATTGCCGTAATAATACCCTCGACATACTGCCGCGCCATGTCTTTACAGCCTAAGCCAATCGCGATTGCGACACCGAGCGCCACCGCGCCGATGATGACGAGGAGCAGAATGCTGATAAGCGACTGGCCGAGACCGAGCTGATCCACTACCATCACCGCCACAATGAGATAGCCGATGGCGCGTATGAGCCGTTGCACGAGCGTCGCCGAGCGCACGCCCGCGTTGCTCATGATGGTCAGCACAAAATTGGACAGGAAATTGACGATGAGCACACCGATCGCCGCAGTGATCCCCGCCGCGAGTATGGTCGGAATCGAACCAAAGAGCCACGACCAGATCGACTCTGCTGCGCGCGGATCGAGAGCCGAGGCTGCCGCCGCGAGCGTAAAGAGCATCACGACCCAGTAGAGAAGCACGCCCACCAGTTTCGACGCTGCGTAGCGCACATGGCCCTTGCGTAAAAACTCATTGGCGCCAATCTTCTCCGCGAGCACATCGAATTTCATCCACGCGAGGAGTTTTGGCGCGATAATCTTGAGCAGTTTGGCGAGCGCCCAACCCACGATGAGAATGAGCGTGGCGCCGATCGCCGACGGCAAATTCCCGATCCAGTTCCATATATTGGTGATAATCTCGTTCATGGTATACCTCCTTGGATTAGCCTTCGGTGACGAGCTTGTGGAGCTCTTCCACCGACAGACCTTCGATGCCCAGTGTCTGAACGGTGCGTCCGCCTGCGCGGTAGTCTTTCCCGTGCATAAGATTCGCCAGATCGATCGTAAAATCGATAGTCGGCGTGGGCACGCCGTACATCGCCGCAATGCTCGCCATCGGCACGAGGCTCATCGGCACATCTTCCCAGATATAGCGATGATCGATGGTGCGCGGCGCTTTGATACCTGCGTAGCTCGTCGTAGCCTGAATCGCTGAGCAGAGATCGGCGCCGACAGCGTCGTAGGTGAGATAGAGCCACTCGCGGGCGGAGACGGTGCGGATGCCCAGCGCCCGTGCCAGCGCGAGCCGCTCGTCGTCGATAGCCTGGAGAACACGGCCGACCGAAGGCGAAATTCCCTGCAGATAGTACTCGAAATCTCCACCGGTCGACTCGATCCACCCCGCGTTGAGTAGGGTGAGCGCGGGGTGAAACACGGCGCCGATGTTCTCGAGGCTGGTCGCGAGTACATTCGAGCCTGCGATGAACTGAGGATAGGCGACATCGAGCACTTTGAGCACTGCCGGCGTCAAGAACGAGGGCAGCGCGCTCACCGGTACGCCGTTCTTCACTCTGAAGATGTGCGCCTTGTTGCGCGAGAGCATACGCGAGGCGTAGATGAAGGTCTGCGCCTCAACCACCACAACGCGCGCAGCGCAGTTCGCCCGTTCGAGGCTCGCGCGGAACTCCAACGCTCCGCCTGTACGGCCCGGGTTGAGCACCACAATCTGTCCATCTCGAAGGAAGGGAGCCATCAGCGTGGCGAGACTATAGTGCGCCGTCGATGGCGTCACGATCATGATCACATCGACACCGGCAATTGCCTCCTCAATGTGCGAACTCGCCACGAGCACATGCCCAAAACCCGTTGCCGCGCCTTCGACCTCGATGCCCTTGTACCATCGGATCGCGTTGAGATGTTCTTCGGTGCGGTTGTACATCTGCACGCGGAATCCAAGGAGACCCAAGTGGCCTGCCATCGCGACACCGCCATTTCCAGCTCCCACCACGCACCAAGCGATATCCTTCTGTTTGCCGGCAACTTGCTCGAGGTGTGCGACCACGTCGCTCCAATCCTGCGCTTTCACGGTGAACCTCCTTGCGCGAAGCCCATCTTCTCGAGATTTTGCGCAATTTTGAAGAGCCTCTGCCCCACATTAAGGGGGGCGCCATCTGCGTCCACGGTGTGGATACCGCCGTTCAGGAATTGTACCGGCTGTGACACCGCAGCCTCGAACTCATCCCTGCAGGCGCTGAGCCACGGTAGAGGAAATACTCCGGCACGCATCATTGCGTAGAGCCCTCGCGGGCTGTAAGGGTCGGGAATTGTCGATTCTATGAAGCTGATCATGCGGCGCGCCTCGTCGCGCAGGTGTGCCGTCCGAGCACGCACGATCGGCTCTTTACCGTACTCTGGCATGTCGCCACAGCGCTTGACGCGACGATACTCCTCGAGAGCATGGCGCGCGATCCGCACCGACTCCTCGACCACATCGGGGTCGGCGAGGCGCACACCCTCGGAGTAGCTCACCACGTGGATGATCTGCGGACTCGAGTCGTCGTCGGGCTCGATATCGTCCATGAGCATCGTCACGGCGGCGAGCTGCACACGGGCTTTCTCGAGGTCGGCAGAGAAATAGTCGAGTCCTCCGCGTGGTTGGAGTATCACC
>CAYXOW010000051.1:0-2777 GCA_964466815.1 uncultured Treponema sp. | reverse complement strand
CACAAGTGTGCGGAGCGCGCGCGCCTTAGCGAGGTCCTGAACTCCCCAGGTGTACTTCGGCGTATTGAGCATGGTCTGGAGCACGAGTGTGCGAATGCCTCGCATCTTCGCCACCTTTGCAGCGACATAGCCAGACACGATGTAGCCGACATCGTCGCAGCCTCGAAAGGCGAAGTGGTGCGGGACATTTGGTTCCATGGGCTTCCCCTGGCCCGCGATTACCCTGAGCGCTTCGAAGTGCTCGTTGAGATTTTCGAGCACCGTGTTGTCGCCTCGCCCATCGAGCTTCGAGAACCACCAGAGCGAAAGCGCGTGCCACGCGATGTCAAGCGACTCTGCGTGCATTACCGCCATATCCTGCACACGCTTCGTCCCTGCATAGGTGCGCACGAGCATGGGCCTGGCTGCCTCCCAGACGCGTCGATACTCCTCTGGACTGTTGATCGGCACTCCCCCGCCATTCGGTAAACCGGTCCAATCCTCGCCGAACCGGCTCTGCGTGAGCTGTGATGAGCCAATCGACAGCACATCGAGAAGACCGCCACGCGCGAGGCGCTTTGTCCAGTCGATAAAGAGCGACACCGCCTGCTCCCGGTCTTCGCCGAAAGGGCCCACATGCGCCCGCATGAGCGGCGGCAACTTGTGCGTTATCCCATGAAAAACACGATCGGAGAGTCGTTCTCCGCGCCGGCCAAATCCGGGCGAACCAGAGCGATCCACGGGACGGACGGCGAGATAGTCGCGATTTTTTATGATCTCTGTACCGAGATCGATGCGGGCCTTATCGTAGGCGAGTTCGGCGCTCGCCTGTTCGGGCAGAAGGTGCGGGGGCAAGCCGACTTTTTCGAGAACCTCCTGGTATGTCTCATCGCCCTGAAACACCGCGTCTACATTGGGCACGCGCCGCTCAACCTCGCGGCATGCAGGAGGCAGACCGGCAAACCACAGCGACTTTATCTGCCCACCATCCGCCGCAAGCAGTTTCGCGGCGCGCAGGCGTTCCACCAGGCTCGCGAATACTTCGACCCCACGCACAGGATCGAGGCGGTAAGAAAAGCCGAGCACCGCGATGCGCCGCTCGCGCACCCACCGCGCGAAGGCTTCGATCGAGGCGCGCCCCGGTAGACCATCGATCTCGGCGCAAACCGTTTCGTCCGCGATCTCGACCCGAATTCCGCAGTCGCGTAGAATCTGCGCGAACGACAGAATCCCCAGCGTGTGGGCGTCGATCGCCGGTTTCACTAAGCCTATACCATCGTTCATGGATACTCTGTACACTTACATCACTCCTTTTATGAGTTCAGTCGCCGCTTCAGGAAAGGGTGTCAGGATTCGACCTTCCGCCCTAAGCCGTCGGTACCCCGCCCCGATAATTCCCACGAGGTACTGCTCTTCCGTGAGTCCATCGAATTCAGCTGCTCCGGCAAACCACCGGTCGGGAACCATGGGCTGACCATTGATCTCGATGGCCCACAATTTTCCATCAGCATAGAAAAAATCACCTCGGGCGTAGTCGCGCACGCCCGACACCTCAAAGGCCCTGCGCGCAAAGTCGATAACTTCTGCTCGCAATTCAGGCGAGAGCGGCTGCAGATAGGTGCGGTTCTGATCCTTATCTTCGGTCGTTATCGGGCGATGCTTCTTTGAATGAGCAAGCACCACCTGAGCTGGCATTAGACGCATCATGCCCGCCCCACCGATCATCGCGCAGGTGATCTCCATAGCGTCGCTGTACACACCGAGGTAGTGTTCGGCGAGAATCGCTCCTGCATACCGTGTACGCAGTCGCGCGAGTCCCCGCCTTAGCTCGACCGCATTTCTCACAATGCTCGCGTCATCGATTCCCCTTGAATTTCCGAGATCTTCTGGTTTTAATATATATGGAAATGCATCGATCGTTTTTAATTTTTTAAGCCCTATTTTCAAATCTATTTCGCTGTGCCCAATGATGACATAGGGAGGAGTACGTATTCCCTGTTGCTGCCACTTATCTTTCAGCGCCGATTTCGACAAGACTCGTTCAATAATATCAGGGCTAGAGCCAATATAATTGACGTTATTATGTTCGAATATTGTGTGTACGTTATGCGATATTATATCATCGCCATAATTTTCAGTCACATGATCAAGCGCACATAATATTAAATCATAATCCTTTGAATTCAAAATAGATAAAATACCATCTATTGTTTCAATATAATCCAAATGTGCTTTAAAGCCATACTTTAAAAATATTTGTAACATTTTATCATGCTCGATTTTTCTTGCGGCGAAAACAGGAGAGCTTCGATTATTTTTCATAATTATTTCAATATTCATGAGCGTCTCCTTATACTATGTGTAACACAATTTAAATAAAATCGCAAATTTAATATGCAAACAAATCGTGCTATACTCGAAGTCAACAGCAATGAACGACGGAAACGAACGCACAGATGAGCGGGAACTCATGGTGCGACTGCAACTTGTCTCACGCGGTATTCGTGATCGCCGCGTTCTTGGCGCGATGCGACAGGTCCCGCGCCACCGCTTTGTACCCCCCACTACAGCGCGGAGGCGTATCAGGATTATCCGCTCCCGATTGGGTCGGGCCAAACAATCTCACAGCCCTATATTGTCGCGTACATGATGGAGGCGCTGTCGCTCCGGGGCACCGAGCGCGTGCTCGAGATTGGCACAGGGTCGGGGTACCAGACAGCGATTCTCGCGCTGCTCGCTTCGCGCGTGTTCAGCGTGGAGCGGATCGCGAGCCTTCTCGATGGCGCTAGAATTGCGCT
>CAYXOW010000050.1:13103-14993 GCA_964466815.1 uncultured Treponema sp. | reverse complement strand
ATCGAGCGAGCAGGTGTATCGCCTCATGCTCTCACGCAAGAGCGTTTCCGAAGGATACAAGAACATACGGCTGTCGGTGAGCGTCACCACAAAGCTAATTCGCCGGCTTGAGGGCTGGACTGTTTCGAACGACAAGATCACCTTCGATTTTCAGAATATTAAGCTCAATCAAGGCATAGCGGACGATAAATTTGTGTACGATGCGCCGGCGACCGCCAACGTATACAATAATTTCTTATTTCAGTGAGTACATAGACACGACATAGGGAGTGGTAATGGGAAAGGTGGGGAGCATTTTTCGCGATGCTCGGCTCGGTAAGGGTTTGACGCTCGACCAGGTAGCGGACGAAACGAATATTAGTAAGCGCTTTCTGCAGGGTATCGAAAACGATAACTACACAGGCTTCCCCGGCGAGGTTTATGCTCTTGGATTCATTCGAAATTATGCCGAGTTCCTTGGCCTCGACACCAAAAGGATGATCGAAATCTACCACAGCGTCGAGGAGCCAGCACCAACATCTGAATCGAGCGAACCCCAAGAGACGCAAGAAATAAAGGATTCCGAGCCAAAGCACGATGCTGAGCTTGGCCCAAGCCTCATTCCAGAGCCGCCGCAAGAAGGAGCGCAACCGCAGACGCCGTCGCTCTTTCCCGAAGCCGACATGGTCTCCTCGCCGGAAAAACCGCCTGCCCAAAATACCTCAGCTTCACCTAAAAAGCTCCGTAAAAAACCGGAGAAGAAAATACCTGCGGTTGCGGCGGACACTTCAGAGGCCCCAACTCGGTCTCAGGAAGAAATTCCGACACCAAATCCACTCCACCATATTGAAGGATCGATCGAAAAAGAATCAATCGCTAAGGAAAAGAAGCCGAACATTCTCCTCGGAAGATTGATACCACTGGCGCTTGTGGCGATCGTGATCATCATCGCAGTCCTGAGCATACTGCCGACACTCAAGATTCACACCACAGCGAGTCGCCATGCAAACGAATTCCGCGCCGAGGGTTTGCCGTTCGAACAGCGGCTCTATCCGCACGACAAAGTATTTCTTCCGCTCGGCAACGATTTTGTGGCAGTAACGCTGCTATCTATTAAGGATAAAGTAATTTTCGATACGCCCTACGGATCTTTAAGTGCGGGTCTCAATCAAGACATTGTGATTAACCCTTCTTCTGAAAATGAAAGGCTCGTCGCTTCCATTCTGGACTATGCTCCCAATAAACCACAAAATGGCGCCGATGTCCGTTTCGACGCGAAAGATGCCCTTTCCTCCGACCAGCAAAGCGATATCACGATCGCAGCGGGTACACCGAAAAATCAGGACACTCTCGCCTCTGCGCCACAGAATACGCCGACACAAAGTACCCAAGAAGTGCTCTTCAAAAGTTCTGGAGGAGCTCATCCATTCTATGTGAACATCAACTTTATGGCACCTGTGCTCTTTCGATATGAAGCGGATAAAAAAGAGTGGATTGAGAAATATTATAGGAAAGGCGAATCAATCACCGTGAATGCATCGAACACCATCACCTTCTGGACCGCGAATGCGCAAGCGGTCAAAGTGAATGTGTTTCAATCAGCGGGAAAATCCACAGAACTTGTGATGGGTGGTGCGGGAGAAATCGCGGTAAAACGACTTTTCTGGTCCAACGCTCAGGGTGGATGGGCGCTTGTCGCCGAAGCGCTCGACTGATCTTCAGCCTGCGCAGGCACCGCATAGCAAGGATACACTTATGCCGACATTCTATATAGATCAACATGGCTGCGCTAAGAATCAAGTCGATGGCGAGGAGATCGCCGCGAGGTTGATCGATGCTGGATTTTCTTCGGAGGATACCCCGGACGCTGCCGACATCATCATTGTGAACACCTGTGGATTCATCGAAGAT
>CAYXOW010000050.1:11153-13081 GCA_964466815.1 uncultured Treponema sp. | reverse complement strand
AAAAGAGTCGATAGGCGCGATCGCCAGCGCAAAATCTCGCTGGCCAGACAAGAAAATAATCGCGGCAGGCTGCCTTTCACAACGTTATTCCGAGGCGCTCGCGGATGATTTTCCAGAGGCGGACGGCATTCTCGGCAACGCCGATCTATCCGCTCTACCTTCAGCGATCAGTGATATTTATCGCGGCAAGAGGACGATATTCGCTCCTCCTCAAGAGCGATCGATGCCTGAAACACATTACTCTCGAAAGATTCTCTTCGATTTTCCCGGAACCGCGCACCTGAAAATTACCGAAGGATGTTCGAACCACTGCACATACTGCGCGATTCCTCTCATTCGTGGAGAACTGCGCTCCCGGTCCGTGGACGATGTCGTCGCTGAGGCGCAGGAGCTGATCGCGAGGGGAATTCATGAACTTGTCCTGATCGGTCAAGATCTCGGCAATTTCGGAAAAGACCGCGCGGGACGATGTCTCCTCTCCGAGCTCCTTGAAAGGCTGGATTCGCTTGAGGGCGCTTTTCGCGTGCGGGTGCTCTATATCCACCCCGACCACTTTCCGTGGGAAATTCTCCCCATTATAAGGCGCAGCGCAAAGATTGCGCCTTACTTCGACCTGCCATTTCAGCATGCGTCCGAATCGGTGCTCGCACGTATGAATCGACGTGGATCGATGAAGACATATCTTGAACTCATCGCAAAAATCCGCAATGAACTTCCTCAGACAATGATTCGTTCGACTTTTCTTGTCGGTTTTCCCGGCGAAACCGAGGAAGACTTTGAGATGTTGCTTCAATTTCAGCAGGAAGCTGCTTTGGACTGGCTCGGAGCCTTTGCATATTCTCGCGAGGAAAACACTCCGGCCTATACCATGAAGCCGAGAGTACCAAAAGCGGTTGCGCACGCGCGCAAGGCCGCGGTCGAAGAGGCGCAAATTCCCATAACTGCGGCTAGACTCGCGCGCTTTGTGGGCGCCGAAGACACTTTCATCGTCGAAGAAGCCTTCGATCGCGATGAACTTTCCATCGCCCGCGGATGGATGCAAGCGCCGGATGTCGATGGTGTCACTCTCATCCATACACAACTTACACCCGGCTCCCTTGTTCGCGCGCGGATTATCTCGGTCAATGGAGTCGATTTCAACGCCGTTCTGGAGTATACTCCGGCTCCATGACACAGGAAATTCTTCCGGAGTACCTGCAGGGGCTCAACCCTGAACAGCTCGAAGCAGTTCGGTACGACGGCAGCCGCCTCCTCATCCTTGCAGGCGCCGGTACCGGCAAAACCCGTGTGATAACCACAAAAATTGCGTATCTGGTACGCGAAAAACATATACCTCCCGAATCGATACTCGCGGTTACCTTCACGAATAAGGCCGCCTTAGAAATGCGCGAACGCGCAATGAGCATTGAACCCGCCTGCGAGCGCGCTATTATGCGCACCTTTCACTCATTCGGCGCATGGTTTATGCGGAGAAACGCGCACGCATTCAATCTCAAGAGCGGTTTCACGATCTACGATGACGATGATTCGACTGAACTTGTGCACTCCATTTTCCCGAGCTTTTCGAAGCGCGATTGCGGCGACTTTGCATTTCTCATCGCAAAGGCCAAAGATTATTGCCTCTTGCCCGATGCGCCAAATCTCAACTTTATTAGCGGACATCCAGAATTCAGGCGTATTTACGCCGCCTATGAAGAACGGCTCCGCGGAACGGGGAATGTCGACTTTGGCGACCTCATTCTTCGCCCCGCCCTCCTTCTCGAAGAAGACGAAGTGATCCGAAGCCGCACGCAACAACGCTTCAGGGTGATTCTTGTCGACGAGTACCAAGATTCCAATGTTGCCCAATTCCGTCTTCTCCAGCAGCTTGCGAGCCCCGAATCGATGCTCTGCGTCGTCGGCGATGACGACCAGTCGATCTATCGGTT
>CAYXOW010000050.1:8517-11131 GCA_964466815.1 uncultured Treponema sp. | reverse complement strand
TATCGGTTCAGGGGAGCGGAAGTGCGCAACATCCTCAATTTCCAGAAGGTGTTTCCAGAAACCAAGCTGATTCGATTAGAACGTAATTATAGATCGCATCAAGGGATACTTGATCTCGCGCACAGCATTGTCGTACACAACGAACGCAGACTTGGAAAAAAGCTCCTCGCGACTAGGCCTGGAGGAATCAAACCTGCGCTCGCTATTCTCGACGACCAAGATCAAGAGATAGAGTATTGCGCTCGGATAGCGCGGCAGTACACCGATGCGGGCGGACGATGGCGCGACATCGCGATTCTCTATCGGACGAACGCTCAGTCGCTTGGATTTGAGCGCCTTTTTCCTCAGATGAATATCCCTTACCGCATTGTCGGTGCTCTGCGCTTTTACGAACGTGAGGAAATAAAGGATATGCTCGCGTTTCTCGCATTTCTTGCGAATCCGCGCGACGAGATATCCTTCAAGCGTATCGTCAATAAACCTTCAAGAGGGGTTGGCGCGGCTTCCATAGATAGGATCGTAGCCACTGCAATCGATAATGGGACGGATTTGCTCGAAGCCTGTCAAGGATTGGCCAGTGAAATGCATGGGCGTGGCAAGGAAGGACTCGGCGCATTTATACATCTTATCGCAGATTCGAGGGCTACCCTCGCACAAGGTATGACAAAAGCGAACGGACAAGGAAACCTCGGTTCCATTATTGCCGATTATGCGAAAGAGAGCGGGCTCCTCGAATTTTACCATGAGAAAGACAGCATTTCAGGATCTCAAAAAGAGGAAAATATCGAAGAGCTGATCAATGCTGCCTCAGACTCCCCACTCTCCGAAGAGGGCCTCCTTGAATTTTTAGACACGGTGATGCTCGACCAATCGCAGCAGAAATCCGACAGCAGTGCCGATGCAGTGACCCTCATCACGATGCACAATACGAAAGGACTTGAATTTCCTGTCGTCATTGTGACAGGGCTTGAACAGGGCCTCTTTCCTCGCAATGAGGAGGAAGGGGAGGAGCTTGAAGAGCAGCGACGGCTCTTCTATGTTGCCGTAACGAGAGCAAAAGATGTACTTCACCTCACAGCGTGCAGGTGGCGCAGAATCCACGGTAGGCTTTTTGAAACTTCGCCGAGCCGCTTTCTTATGGAGATCGATCCAAAACTTTACGAACTTTGGGGCGTACAGAAGCGTGCAGCGGCTGGTTCCACAGCGACCGCTCATGCGCGAAAATCATCGAACGAATCGATTGGTATGGCCGTTATATCGCCCAACACCGCCAATGTTCGTGTCGGTAGCGCTTCTGATTGGGCGGTAGGTATGACCGTATACCACGATGAATATGGCGACGGAGTCGTCATCAAAGTGGTAGCGTCTCAGAGCGCGGGGCCGCTCGTCATCGTGCGCTTTGAATCGGGGAAGGTCGCCCAATTCTTTCCAAAGTATACGAAGAAGCTTGAAAAGGTCGAACACTAATATGCAAAACAATATGTATGCCAGGAGGGAATTCTCTGCAGAGACGCTGCTTTCGTCGCTTCCAGAGATTCGAAGGATGCGCGGTTGGCGACTCTACGCTGCCGATGGCCGTCGTATTTTAAGTTTATGGTCCGATTATGGGCGAAATCTCCTTGGTTACACTCCACGGGGACTCGCTGAACGCGCAAAGAGCGCGCTCGACCGAGGACTCATCGCCCCTGCGCCAGGTTCGTGGAACGATCGCATTGTGCGGATGACCCGAAATCTTTATTCCGAATATTCCTTTATCAGGCTACGCAGTTCGCCGTCTCGCCCTCAACGCATAGAAAGTGCACGATTTCTCTTCCAAGAGTATCTTCAAGAGAATCAATCCGCTGGGATCTCGATCTCGGGAGAATACGCCGAACAAAATGAGCTCAAAGAGCGACCCGAACCTGTTCAAATTATCGTACCTATTCCCCACGCGCTCTCGCCTGGTATCTTTGCGTATACATCGAAACCTTCGGATACTGACGAGCACGAACTCATAGATGGAATGCGTGGCGCGTGTGCGATCTTCGGACTCTCGCTCATGGCCTCCGAACTAGACTCCTCGGCGCTCACTGCACGCTTCAAGAAGTCCTGGGAACGCTTCGATCGCTGCAATATCGAGCTCTTCTCGCGCCGTGGCCCTTGGCTCTTGCCGCGATACGGAGCAGAAGCGCACCGCGAACTCTTCACGTTCTGTATCGCCCGCGGCGTGCTCATATCGCCTGATTACAGTGTACCATCTTCGGTACCTGGGGATTTCGACGAGGGTGAGTTGCGCTGCCTTCAAGAAGCCGCAGCGGTTTTCCTCTGAGAGCTCGATTCGCTCCATATATTGAGCATCACTACGCCTACGAGAATCAGCGCACCTCCCAAAATTCTTCGCCCAGTCATGACTTCCCCGAAAATGAAAGCTGAAAAAATGTTCGTGAAAACCGGTTCAACTGTGCTCACAATGGAAGTGTCGCGAGCACCGATCCTCTGCATCGCGAGAAAAAGGGTGACAATGGGCACACAGGTCGAGATGATCGCTATGGAGAGCACGAGCGCGATCTGTCGCGCCGAAATTGCAAATGTGAAGGTTCCTCCTGCAAGCGCAATAGCGAGGTAGACGAAGGAA
>CAYXOW010000050.1:7208-8507 GCA_964466815.1 uncultured Treponema sp. | reverse complement strand
GCAGCGGTCATGATGACTGCGGTGGCCCACATAGAGTCCTTGTTGCGCAACATGAGATCTCCCACGACAAGGTAGACCGCATAGGTGAGTGCTACGATCACTCCGAGCACGACACCCTCGAGAGGATATTTCCCTGCAGTCCAAAAGGTGATCGTGCAACCCACGAGAGAAAGAATAAGCGCAATGAGCTGCACGCGATTCGTTCTGTGCCTGCCTACGAAAAATCCTATGATGAAGACGAATGACGGATAGAGATAGAGAAGGAGACTCGTAATTCCCGGATCGAGAATTTTAACCGTCAAGAAATAAAGCCCCGCCTGAGGCGAGAATCCGAAGAGTCCGAGAATGAGTATTTTCCAGAAATCTTTGATTTCTAGTGAGCCTCGCTCTTTGACGGTGGAATGTAACGAAAGATCGGCGACCTTAGTCGCTCGAACACGTTTGAGGAGTCGTATACGAAATCCTACCACGATCCACAGGATAAAGGCCGCAACGATGAACCGCCACGCGAGTGCCGTCGCCACAGAAAACCCAGAAGCGTAGAGCATCTTTGCGAAAATCCCGAGCGTTGAAAAACTGAAGGCCGAGAGGAGCGCCGCCATAAAGCCAGCTTGGAATTGTCGCGATGCATTCTTGATCATGGTGAACCGCTTGAGAGAGACTATTGACGCGCGTCCGAGTCGAATATTGTCGATGTCGGAGCGTAGTCGGATTCGCGCACTGCCGCGCGTACACGCTCAGCCTCGCGTTCGGTAAATTCGATTTCCTTGAAGAACCATGTGCCATCAGCGGCAATCTCACCAGCGCTCCACGCTGCGAGGTGCTGAAGCTCTCGCTGTATGGCCTGAGGATCCGTTGGGCGCGCTTCCTCCGATCCTAAATTGACGATTCGATGATCGAAGTCCTTTGGTTTGCCGATTACCGCAGAGTAAAGCACTTTTCGCATATTTTCACGCTTGAGCGCCTCATTGTCCCGGGAAAGGCGGAGCGAACGCAGTACAGGAATACCGAAAAAGAGCGCAGAAAACGCTAACGGTGCTACTCCGAGCACCCAGCCCAGCACCAGAGGTTGATTCTGGATGCCCAATTGTGCGGCAAGGTACACAGTATATGAGTAAAGAAAGCTCAACCCACCCTTCAGCGCAGTTCCCTGTGCGGTATGTATCACGACATTGGAACCGATCGAAATCGCGTTATAGAGATAATATGAACCGAAGATAAGATTCACAATATTGATCCAACGAAATGTTCGATCAAGTTTAGGCTCGTTTGAAGAAAATCGCTTGAGATGTTTGAGAG
>CAYXOW010000050.1:3081-7191 GCA_964466815.1 uncultured Treponema sp. | reverse complement strand
TGAGAGGAACTGATGCGGCGACCGCCGACGAAAAATTGACATTCTTGGCGAGCAACGCAGGAAAGAAAAAATAGATCGCGCCGCTGTCCGAGACTTCAGGTGTGCCCTCGAATTCGACTAAGAACCGTGTGATGCGATCCTGTGCTTCTTCCGGCTGAAGACCTGATATAGCCATAAATTCCGGTAAAGTGATCACGCCTTTGTGCGATTGGATGAAAGCTACAAAAGCCTTCTTGAGCACGGAGTCCCAATCGGCGTTGGGGTCTCCGTCGCCAAAAACATGCGAAAACACTGCTCTGTGGAGCGGACGCCGTTCGCGTCGCGGATATCCGAAGCCATTTCTGGCGCGCGCATCCGCGCTCTTGAAAATCTCACTGTAGAACCAGATGCGGATAAGCGAATCAAAGAGGCTTGTAGTAAGCCAGAGCCCACCAAGCCCCCCGCCTCCTCTTCTGTCGTCTCTGCTGCGCGATCCGCTTCCCTGCATGGCGATCGACCCAAACAGCGCAACAAGCGCAAGCGCAATGAATAAAAAGAAGTATCCGAAAAGCGTTACGAGAATCCAAACCTTGAAGAGCACCTTGCCGATATCGGCTGCGCCTTTTTTTACAGCAGAGAATATCCTTTTTAAAGACGGACCCAAACCTTTGTAGCGACTCTTGAAACCCTGTGGGAATGAGTAGAGAAGATCACCTTTCTCGGATACTTTTAGCCTTCCTCTGAATTCGTCGGATAGTGCTGGCATCTCAGCGCTTATCTGGGCGAGAGGTAAACCAGTTGCGCGCGCGAGATCCGCATTCGTGTAGTCCTTCGTCGCTCCCCGCAGCGCGCGCAAAAGCTTCGCTCTCACTTCATTTCTGTTGTAGTCAAGAATCTTCGTTTCGGACATCAAAACACTTCCTTACTCCTGGAATCGACATCGGCAAACGTCTCTGTCGTATCATAAAAAATCTGCTGATCAGTACGGCTTGCGCCGAGCCTCGCGCATTCGGTTTGCTAAAGCGCCAAAGGCACTATGAATTGCTTATTCAGCGCGCTTTTCTTAAAGATACCGCATGCTCATACAGTCGGACATACTCTTCCGCCGAGCGGGCCCAGGAAAAATCTTGTTGCATAGCTCTCGCGCGCATGTTGGCGATGTGCTCAGGGCGGTTGTACCAAGCCCATATCGCCCAACCGACCGTATCGTACACAGCTTGAGGCGTGAGATCGTCGAACATAAATCCGGTTCCCTCGCCCAGATCCTGATTGTAGTTCACAACCGTATCGGCGAGCCCACCGGTACGGTGTACGATGGGAAGTGTGCCGTACACCAGAGAATACATTTGGTTGAGACCGCAAGGCTCATAGCGGCTCGGCATGAGGAAAAAATCGCTTCCCGCTTCGATGAGGTGGGCGAGCCGCTCATTGTAGCCGACTACGCCTTTGAATTGCGGATACTGCGCTGAAAAATTCATAATCGCTTCTTCCGCCCACGCGTCGCCAGAGCCGAGCATCGCCACCTGTAGATGAATGGTTTCGAGTATCTTTCGCATGCTTCCGTAGGTACGGCCGAGCACTTCGGAGATACCTTTCTGCTCGACAAGTCGTGTGACCATCCCGATGATGGGTACATTGGGGTTGATCGGCAGTCCGAGTTCCTTCTGAAGGGCAGCCTTGCATGCGGCTTTTCCGCTGAGATCATCCAATGAGTAGTGCGCCGGAAGGTAAGGATCTTGCTTTGGGTTCCAGATGTCGGTATCGATGCCATTAAGAATACCGACCAGATCTCGGCTGCGCTGCCGCAAAAGCCCGTCGAGGCCGAATCCGCCGTTGGGCGTCTGAATTTCCATGGCATAGGTGGGCGAGACGGTGGAGATACACTCCGCCGACATGATACCGGCTTTGAGAAAGTTGATGTTGCCATAGTATTCGAACCCCGCGCCATAGTAGTACTCCCACCCGAGCCCGAGTTCCGGGAAGTGGTCGCGGCTATAAATTCCCTGGTAACCAAGATTGTGTATGGTAAAAATTCCTGCTGTGTCGGCAAATTCTGTATTTTTTTCGATGGTGGAAAGATAGACGGGTACCGGCGCTGTGGGCCAATCATTGGCGTGGATAATATCGGGTATCCATCCGATACTTCTACAGACTGCGAACGCCGCTTTGCTGAGTACTGAAAATCGCTTTGGATTGTCGGCGAACTCTTGCGCCGAGGTATAACCGTAGATACCATTTCTGCCGTAGAGAGCCTCATCGTCGAGAAAATAGATTTTAACCTGCGAATTCGGCATGGTCGTCGTGTAGATAAAAGCGCGCTGCTTATCTGCTGTGGTCTCAATTTCTAGAAGACCGTTGACTCTGCGAAGTGTATTCTTCGAAATGAAGTAGTAGCGAGGAATGAGCACCCTGACATCGTGGCCCAATCTGGAAAGCGCCGCGGCGAGCGAAGATACTGCATCGCCGAGTCCGCCGCTTTTTGCAAACGGCGTCAACTCGCTGGACACAAACAGTATTTTCACACATTCCTCCCCTGCCCATGATATCTTTTTTCGGATCTATTATATTGTGCAGCGCGCGTGCTCCGCAATGCGCGAGGTTGCCTCTGTACAATTCGATATTCCATCATGGCGCTGGCTTTTCAGTGACATTTGGCAAAATCAGTTGAGCGCTCCGTTTTGTCCACACCACACTTGAAGCAAGATTCGAGACTCCATGCGATGAATCTCTGTGGAGGTGGTTATGGAGTATCGTCGACGCAGAAAAACCTTGGCGATGGCAGCTGTGCTCTGCGCAGCTCTTTTTCTTGCTGCCTGCCCGATCGGGGTGCGAGAAAATCTGGCGCTCTTGCGAATTGTCTGCGTAGTGCCAGATGAAATCTCTAGCTCTGATTTGAAGAGCATTAAGGGAAACTCGATACAACCTCAGTCGGGCTGCAAAATCGGTTCCTATAGACTGACCTTTACGTCAAAAAGCGGAGAAACAGTGACAAAAACTCTCGGTCGCGGAGCCGATGAAGTGCGGCTTAAGCCCGGCGAGTGGGATCTTATCGCTGAGGGGCTTACCGCAGATAGCGCGGTCATTTTGGAAAAAGCTGTCCACCTCAACGCCGAAGCGGGAAAAACCATCAGTGTTCCAATACAGCTCCATCTCGCACGTGGAACTGGCGGACTCGAACTTACTTTCGCGCCAAGCCAGGCACCCAGCCCAGATTGGAAGTATGTTGTTGGTCTCGTCTACAGAGGATTACCTGGCGATTCTACGTTTTCAGGCCCTCAACCGATTTCATATGATATTCCTGCTTCAGAAGCACATCTCAGCGCTCCCAATCTGCCCTCCGGAATCTATACGATGTCGGTGCAATTGCTGGATGCCTCCTCGACTGTCGTTGCGGGCACCACCGCGACAGCCCTCATCGCAGCGCACCAAGTATCTATAGGTACATGCTCCATCTCGCTGACGGATCCATCCGTGGGTATCTCCATCAGCGCGCCCTTGCTTGAACTTTCGGTAAGCGCAGCAATGGGCGTCGACCGCACTGTCGCGCGAGGTGTCGAACTCGCAATACCGCTTGCGCTGCCCATCTCGGAAACTGCGATCAATTCCGAGTGGTATACGAATGGTACAGCTACCGACACTGCTGAGGCGATCGTGGACGATGCCATTCCGGGATTTACCATCAGGGTCGCAACGATCGATCCCGATGAGGCTCTCTCTTCGATACGTATCGATTCACTCTTGAGCACTGCGGTGACAAGCAATGCGCAAGTCTTCTCAACCGTCTGTGCCGCCGCACCAGAGACATCCAACGAAATCGCAGAGTGGATACAGACTATCGACTATCATGCGGCGCTCAATCCTTCACTCGTCGACACATTCGACACCTCCAATACAGGGACCGGCATTTCTTCGCCCGCAAAGTGGGTTGCAGCAAATCCTCGTGGGCTCATCGCGATCATAGGGATGGACAAATCCAGTGCGGTGCACCTCTTTTATTCGCCCGCAAAAAAAGTGGGCCGAAAAAAAGACGGAAGCAGCGCAATCATTCAATCATCTGTAGCGTGGTTGCGGCTGTGGCGCGACAGAATTGTAATCAATGGCAACGAGCGCAGTCCTGACAACTCGGCTATA
>CAYXOW010000050.1:1915-3015 GCA_964466815.1 uncultured Treponema sp. | reverse complement strand
GATTCCTTCGCCATTCTTTCAAAATCCGATATATTGAGCGGCGGAAATGGATTTCCTACTTTTAACGGGGTTAGGGCCATGCGGTTTTCTGCTGATGCAAAGCTTCTGTACGTACTGGTGAATAATCCTTCGAAAATCTTCGTGTTGGATGTAGATAAGTTTGTACGAGGTGAAATGAGTGTCGTGAGTGAATTCTCCATGCTGGAGTGCTTTGAGGGACAATCGGTGCCAAGCACGACAGCGCTCGGAATGACGGATCTTGCGCTCCTTCAAGATGGCTGGATCGCCGCGAGTTCAAATGACACCGCTAGGATCTATTTTATCCATTATTCTGAGGCTGATGCACAGTTCAATGCTCACAGTATATTCTCGACTGGACCAAACGGCGAATCCTTGGGCGATCCACGGGCAATCGCCTACGATCCAGCATCTGGTCTGTGCTATATACTCGGGTATTCTAAAAAATTGCATATTGCGGCGATAAAAAATCCTGCATCCGATTACTCTCTCATTTCGACGATCGAACTCGATGCAAGTCTCGACAAAGCTACATCGATCGCCTTCGCCCAAAATGAATATGGATCTAAGGTTCTCGGTATCTCAGGCGGAGCTGGGCTCGGTATGGTGAGTCTTGATGCATCAGGCACGCCTATCCTGCAGACATCGCTTTTAAAGACGAATGAAAGCGCAGCAATCGCTTCGGTGAAGAACATTTGCGCATTGAGCGACACTTTTATTACCTCCGGCGATGCTACGGGTCTCGTCTCCTCATTTAGGTTGAGGTAATGCTTAAAAAAAGATGCATCCTGCATTCTTCCGCAATCGCGACTCTTAATGCTGCGTATCGCTCCACCCGCGCTCCGGTCGCTTGAGACGGAAGAAGTAGATGCACATGCCAGTGATCATCGCGAGATTTAAAGTAAAGCTCCACGAAAGCGGGATAAAAAGAGAACTTAGAGCAATCATACCAAGTACGATCGTGAGTGTGTACAAGAAGAGAAGGATTCTCGACGGTCGCAACCCAATTTCGAGCAACTTGTGGTGGAGGTGTTGGCGATCGGCGGAAAAGAAGGATTTATGCGCCCTCCATCGTCTGAAGA
>CAYXOW010000050.1:1528-1899 GCA_964466815.1 uncultured Treponema sp. | reverse complement strand
CTGAAGATAGCCATGAGAGTATCGAGTATTGGAATGCTCAACACAGTCGCTGCGGAGAAAACACCGATGTCGTTGCCGTGGAAGCCTTTATACTGGCTCATGAGCGGGATGACCGAGAGTATGAAGCCGAGGAAAAGACTTCCGGAGTCACCCATAAATATTTTTGCGGGAGGAAAGTTGAAGATGAGGAAGCCGATGATGCTCCCCACGAGCGCGAGACAGACTTCAGCCGGGACGATATTCGATGTGAACATAAAAAAGAGCGCAAATGCCATCGCTACGAGGCCCGAAATTCCTCCTGCGAGTCCATCGATACCGTCGATGAGATTTATCGCGTTCGTGATACCGACAATCCATAGAAAGGTGAGCGG
>CAYXOW010000050.1:0-1492 GCA_964466815.1 uncultured Treponema sp. | reverse complement strand
TCCTGTTCCGAAAGGAACGACCATATACTTGAATCTGTACCCTGCTATCATCACGATAAGCGCCGCGGCGGATTGCAGCGCGAGTTTAAAAAACGCAGGCAGGTCGAGAAGATCGTCGAAGAGCCCTACGAGGAACACGATGGTAGCTCCGATGACGATAGGCTTTAAACTGTAGCTGCTGTAGGTTATATGAAACTCATCGATTTGAAGAAAGCGGAGAATCACGATAGTAAGGATGAATGAGAAACTGATGCCGACGCCACCGAGCCTCGGCATGCGACTGTTCGAGTGGACTTTGCGGTCGTTGATTCTGTCATAGAGGTGATGTTTATGACAGAAGGCGATTATCAGCGGAATACATATCGCTGAGAGGACAATAGCCAGCGCCAATGATAGCCAGAGCATTTTTCCTCCTCTTTTTATTTTCTTTTAATCATTTTATTTCTAATGTCATTGTAGACTCTGTCGATTTAAAAAGCAACTACAGCGTCGATGTCGCTGAGAATCGAACGTTGTAGGCAATAAAAAGGGCGATCGAACATCGATCGCCCTATGATTAAAATGTCTTTTTTTTCAGCCCCTGTAGCACAGAATCGGACAGCGCGCGGCCAACACCTCGTCGAGGCGGGCAACCGGCGCGCGATGCGGCGCTTCGTGCAAGAGCTCCGGCTGAGATCGAGCCTCGGCGGCAATCGAGCGCATCGCTTCGATGAAGAGGTCGAGCGTTTCCTTGGATTCGGTTTCCGTGGGCTCGATCATCAGCGCCTCCGGCACAATGAGCGGGAAGTACACGGTTGGCGGATGGAAACCATAGTCGATCAAACGCTTTGCGATGTCCAGTGTGTGAATTCCTTCCACGATATTTCCCCGCGCGACAAACTCGTGCATGCAACGGCGGGTGTGGGGCACCGGATAGAGATCGCTGAGTCTCGCTTTGAGATAGTTCGCATTGAGTACCGCGTTTTCGGCGACCCTCCGCAGCCCGTCTGCTCCAGTCATCAGCAGATACGTGTAGGCGCGCACCAGCACACCGAAGTTGCCATAGAAGGACTTTACCCTCCCGATGCTCTTCGCGGGCATAGTCAAACGATATGTTCCATCGTGCTCGGATGCTATCGGCCCCGGCAGATAAGGCGCAAGTGTGGCTCCGGCAGCTACCATGCCCGCACCAGGACCCCCGCCGCCATGCGGTGTCGAGAAAGTCTTGTGGAGATTGAAGTGCATGACATCGATACCCGACCTCCCCGGCTTGAAAACCCCCGTGAGGGCGTTCATGTTGGCGCCATCGCCGTAGACATAGCCGCCGGCGCGGTGGACGAGTTCGCAGATCTCAACGATGTTCCGTTCGAAAAGGCCGAGTGTGTTGGGGTTCGTGATCATGATTCCGGCAACAGTGTCATCGAGCGCGGCGCGGAGCGCAGCCATGTCGATGTTGCCATCCGGACCAGAGGGAATGGTCTGCGTGGTGAAGCCCGCCATCGTGCAGCTCGCT
>CAYXOW010000049.1:12655-15115 GCA_964466815.1 uncultured Treponema sp. | reverse complement strand
CAATCTCCCGCACGACACTCAAATCGTGAGAAATAAAGAGCATGCCCATCTGTCGCGAATCCTTAATCGACTTGAGCAAGTTCAGGATTTGAGCCTGAAGCGTCACATCGAGCGATGTTGTGGGTTCATCCGCAATGAGCACCTCAGGTTCGCAGGAAATGGCGATCGCAATCATCGCGCGCTGTTTCATGCCACTAGAAAGTTCATGTGGAAAGGAGTGAGCCACTCTTCCATCGCCTCCAAGCCCAACGCGTTCGAGAAGTCTCAATGCTTGCTTTTTCGCGTCGTCGGAACTCAGACTGAAGTGTTGCTGTATCGTCTCAGCAATCTGTTGCCCGATAGTAAACGCTGGATTGAGGAATTTCGCTGGTTCTTGAAAAACCATGGAGATACGACGTCCCCTGATCTTGCGCATTTCCTCTTCGGTCTTCGACAGGAGCGGAATCTCTTTAAATTGTATATTTCCGGATATTATTTTTGCTTTTTGTGGAGGAAGAAGCCTCATTATTGTCATTGCGGTGACGGTTTTGCCTGAGCCCGATTCGCCTACAAGACCGTGGATCTCATCGGCTTTGAGGACGAGATTTATTCCCCTCAGCGCGTGCAGCTTCGTCTTCGAATCCGAAAACTCCACTGTCAGATTGTGTACATTCAACATGGGCGTCTCACATTTCATTCGCACTATCCCAATCTGATTTTAGGGTTCACAAGGGCATAGAGAATATCCGCCGCGAAATTCACCAGAGAAAACACCGTCGCAATGAAGAGCACTCCCCCCTGCACAAGAGGAAAATCTCTCTGGTATATCGCGTACAGAAACAGGCGCCCCAAACCAGGAAGCGAAAACACTTGCTCGATGATAATGGCGCCTCCGAGCATGTAGCCAAATTCGATGCCTGCAATCGTAATGATGGGAAGAAGCGCATTCTTGAGTACGAGGTGATAGCGAATAATCCGCTCAGGCATGCCTTTTGCCCTCGCAGCAATCACATACTCCTTAGCGAGTTCGTCCGACATCGAAGCGCGAGTGTGACGCAGAAGAATGGCCGCTCTCGCAAGCCCCAGCGATGTTGCCGGCAACACGAGGCCGAGGATTGAGTCGGCTCCGAAAAGCGGAAAAATGTGAAACTGAACGGCAAAAACCAGAAGAAGCAGAATTCCGAGCCAAAAACTAGGTATGGCCATACCGATTTGTGAAAAGGTGAGCCCCACATAATCCCATGCAGACCAGCGTTTTACTGCGGAAAGTATCCCAAGAGGAATGGCGATGACGAGACCGATGCAAAGACCGAGCACCGCGAGTGAGAGTGTCAAGGGGAAACGCCCGAGGATCATCGGAAGGACGAGTTCATCCGAGATCATCGATCTACCAAGATCGAGCCGCAGTAGGCTGCCCAGATACTCAAAATACTGCACCTCGAGAGGGCGATCGGTGCCGAGCCTTGCTCGGATAGCCTGTAGATCCGAAGGACTCGCATCGACGCCGCCGATAATGAGCGCCGGATCTCCAGGAATGACGCGTATCACAAAAAATACGATTGTCGAAATTATAAAGAGCGTAAGGATGAGTCGGAGAGTTCGCTTCGCGATTAGTCTAGGAATGTTCATCCTCTGCTCCGCCGAAAGGTTCTTCGGGAACTTCGGCATGCGCTTGTTCTTGACGCGTTTTGGCTTTTCTTCTCCTCGGACCGCGTTTGCGGCGCTTTGGAGGAAGCGGTGCAGGCAGAAGATCGTCCTCGCGTAGAACCTGCTCCATCGCCTCCTCAAGCGCAATTCGGGGTAGATTGAGCGGTGCAAGAAACTCTCTCACATTTAAAAACGCCTCAAGTCTGAATGCCGATGGTTCCTTCGGACTATCCGTCTTTATGGCAAAATCCCTCAGCCGTTGGCGAATAAACCACGCCAGAAAAGGCGAAATGAGCCTTCGATCGCTCTGGACGATCTCGGCTGCACTTGCGCTGTTGAGCACCGAAGTGTCCTCTGGCATCTGAGCCAACAGGTCGAGCGAGCCTAAGTGCTGAAGAAATACTTTTTGAAAGGCCTTATCCCGGTGCATCGCCGCGTGAACCTGAGGAAGCATGTACTGAAGAAGACCATATTTATCGAGTGCCTGAAACATCAGGACGGACTTTCCCGAGGCTATAATCTTGTAGAACTCTTCCGCGAGTCGCGAAGGGCTCACTTCCGAGAGCAAGGTGGCATCACGCCGTATGGTGAGTTTAAGCGAAAATGGAATATTAAAGTGATTGGCCGCAGCGTATTTTATTCCACGGACCATTCTGACAGGGTCCTCGCGGAAAATTTTATCCAAAGGGATAATTGCCTTAAGCCTGCGCCCCCGCACATCGTCCATCCCTCCAAGGAAATCGACAATCTCGGAAGCGATTGGATCGTAGTAGAGCGCATTGACGGTGAAATCGCGCCGCTGCACGTCCTCATCTATCGTCCCGTATTCGTTAC
>CAYXOW010000049.1:6806-12577 GCA_964466815.1 uncultured Treponema sp. | reverse complement strand
TGAAACGTCGGCCAATGATGCGTGAGTTACTGAAAATCTTGCGAATTCGGTTGGGAAGCGCATCGGTGACGATATCGAAATCTTTGGGTCTGTTGCCAAGGAGCAGGTCGCGCACGGCACCGCCGACGATATATGCCGAATAGCCATGCGAGGCGAGACGCTTCGCGATCGCGACAGCTTCTCTGTCGACATTTGCGGCATCGATGCCATGCTCATTGCGATCAAAGACTCTCGCCTTGGCCTGAAGGCCGCCGCTTGCATTTCGATAGTATCGGATTCTCACTCAGATGCTCCACATTGCACTCCGGTACAGTACAAAAAATTATCGAATGTGTCGAGAGAACCAGTCGACGATATCGTTCAGTACCTCTTCTTTATTGATTTCATTCAATGATTCGTGTCGTCCACCCTCATAGCACTTCGATTCAAAATCGATGATTCCTAGACGTTTGAAGCGCTGGGTGAGCGCTTCGTACCCCTGTCGCATGCCGATCACTGGATCGGATGATCCGCAGAACAAGAAAAGCGGTAGTGTGGGAGGGATACTTTCGAGGAACCCTTCGCTGTACACTTTTCTCAGACCGTGGATGAGATCGCGATAGAAACCATAACTGCAGATGAAATTGCACTTCGGGTCGGCAATGTACGCATCGACTACCGACTGATCGCGCGTCAGCCAATCGAATTTTGTGCGCGCATTCGCTACTGTTTTCGCGTACTGACCGAATGTCATCTGGTTTGGAAGCTTTGCAGGAGCGTGCCAGCCTTTGAGCGCTCCTCCGATATACACGATCCAGCCACCAACTTTATCAAGCAATGGGGCGGGGGGCCCGGGCGGAGCTGAGAGAATAGCTCCATCGAGATATTTGCCATTGGTGGCGATGAGGGCACAACCTAGAAGCGCTCCAAAAGAGTGCCCAAAATAAAAGAGCGGAAGCTCTCCAAGTGTCTTCGACGCGAAATCACCCAACTCGATGAGATCCTGAACCACTCGTTCGAAACCGTCTCGATCGGCGAGATAGCCTCTTGTGGCTCCGACATCGGTGTCGCCGTGACCTCGCAGATCGGGAATCCAGGTCGATATGCCGATAGAAACAAGCTCGCGCGCCAATTGCTCAAAACGCTCTTTATGATCATTCATGCCGTGACCGATGAGCGCTACGGCTCTAGGTTTTTCTTTAGGCTCGAAACGAGAATACATGAGCTCTTTGCCGTCGCTGGCAGTAAAACGTTCCATCAGCATCTCCCACAAGATTTTATTATCTTACACTAATATCGACATAATAGCCATAATTTAAATAGATACCGTGTAAAGCGTGCCGTAAATCGTGGAGCGCGAATCGTGGAGCGCGAATCGCGAATCGCGAAAACCACGCATTTTTATGCGTATACGTCCTAGAAAAATTTGAACACAGTGCGTAGTATTACTTTGAAAATGGCGATGGAGGTACAATCCTGATTATTCTCAGCAGCCCCCATGTTCGGCGTACGCTCGCGATCGGCAGGGCGATCGGAAAAGCAGCCCCGGACGGAGCCGTCATCGCATTCCGCGGTGACCTCGGCGCCGGAAAGACGACACTGGCGAAAGGCATTGCCCAAGGTCTCGAAATCAGAGAACCTGTCATCTCCCCCACGTTCATGATCATCTCGGAGTATCAAGGACGCCTCGCGCTCGTGCACATCGACGCATATCGTCTCAACGACGAAGAAGACTTTATTCAGACTGGCGGAGCCGAACTTCTCGGCTCGAAAGGTTCGCTGAGCCTCATCGAATGGAGTGAAAAGATCGAAACGATTCTACCCAAAGACTGCCAAAGAATTTCCATCACGATCGAAGAGAACGGCGACCGCCTCTTCATCCTCGAAGGCGATTGGATCGAAAAGTTGAATTGGAAACGTTTCGCGATTCCCGATTACAAACCCCCGCACACACACGACAGAGCGCAAAGGTCGACACATGAGGTCAGGCTATGAAAATCATATCGCTCGATACAAGTTCGGCGGTACTTAAAATAGGAATCTGGAGTGCAGCCCTTCTTTCAAGCGTAACCGCAGCGCCACCCGCAACCCACGCCGCTACAATCATCACCAGTATGGAACAAGCGCTCCGCGAGGCGAACATCGGAATACGCGATATTGACCTCATTGTAGTCGCCGGCGGTCCTGGTTCGTTCACTGGACTGCGCATCGGCATATCCACCGCGAAGGGGCTTTCGCTGAGCCTCGGTATTCCTATGGTGCTTGTGCCGACCCTCGATATATATGGAGAAGCGTGGAAAGAACGCCGAGGCCTGGTCGTGCCGATTCTGGACGCGAGAAAGCACCGTCTATACTGCGCACGATATCTTCAAGGGAGGCTGATCGGCGAATGGATGGATATCGAAGCTGCGGAGCTTGCCGCCAAAATTGGAGGCGAAGAAGAGGTGCACTTTGTCGGCCCAGACGCTGAACTCATGGAAGCTCTATGCCAGGAACAGCCGGGGTGGCTGATTCACGAGCCATCTTTGCACGCTGAACTGGAAGCGCTCGCTCGGTTGGGACTACTCCGCTACCGCGAAAAGGGCCCTGCAGCACCATCGGAAGGTCCTCTATACCTGCGGGAGCCTGAGATCGGAGAGCCTCTAGCCCGCTAGATATCCTTTTTGTAGACGCGATTGCGCTTGTGCTGCCGCTTTGGATAATCCTTCCAGATACTCTGCACTTTGATATTGTCCTCAAGCTCGAGGTTCGTCTCGGCGTACTCGACACCAGCTTCGAGGGCTGAGCGCTGCATTTCGTTCATCACAATGGCCAAGACACCCCGCGCTTGATACTCAGGCTTTACGGCGACGAGATAGAGATCGACGATTTGAGGATGCTTGAGCGCCCGAAGCACATAGAGCCACCCGAAAGGAAAGAGTCTGCCCCGCGATTTGATAAATGCGTTCGAGAGGCTGGGCATGGAGATTCCGAAACCGATGAGCTGCTCATTATTATCGACGAGAATTTTCGTGAAACGCGGATCCACGAAGCCAAGGTACTGTTTGATGTACGTGTCGACCTGACGCTCGGAGAGCGGCGATGTGCCGTAGAGTTCGCTGTAGGTCTGATCGATCAAACTGAAAAGCTGTTTCCCGAATTTTTCGACGATGACTTTCTTGTCGGTCCACTCGTACAGGTGTACGCCAGAGCGCTTCGCGAGTATCTCAGTGACACGCAGTACTTTTTCAGGGATTTCCTTCGGTGTGAATATCTGGAATTGCAGCCAGTCGGTATCCTTCTTGTAGCCTAATTTTTCGAGATGTTCAGGGTAATAAGGATAGTTATAGATAGTCGCTATGGTCGCCATTTCATCGAAACCTTCGATGAGCATGCCCTCGCGATCCAGATCGGTAAAACCGAGAGGCCCGTGCACCGCCGCCATACCTTTGGCGATCGCCCATTTCTCGACGGTGCCGAGCAGCGCCGAACTTACTTCGATATCGTCGATAAAATCGATCCAGCCGAAGCGGGCCCATGCCTTACTCCATTTTTCGATGGCTCGATGATTTATGATTCCAGCGATGCGTCCGACCATCTTACCGTTGCGCCATGCTGTCCAATATTCAGCTTCGCAAAATTCAAAGGCAGGATTTTTATCCTTCCGCAGTGTGCGCACTTCATCGAGTCGAGGAGCCGGCACATAATGAGGATTATTTCTATACAAGCGAAGCGGGAAATCGATAAATCGACGCAGGTCCGACGGCCGTTCAACTTTTCTGATCTCTACGGACATTTGTGCCCCCTATTTCCGACTTCCACTCGTGGATAAAAAGTTCATATGCGGCGATAGTCGCTTGCGACACGATATCGCCAAGTTCCCCTCGCCCCAGCCAGTCGTTCCCGTCCAAAATATAGAGATGCTCAAGTTGGTGCTCGGCGTCACCTATGGCGAATTTCGGATCGACCGCGCGGCGGCGATACAGGCCATTCAGCGTTCCTTCAAAAATCTCTTTATATTTATCGTCATGCCATTCGGCCATGCTCACCTCAAAGATCATTCCATTACGACGATCGATTATAGTGGGATACCGCAAAACCATACAAGGTATTGACCAAGATGATGGTTTTGATATATACAACCACCTGCACGGCGGGATAGCTCAGTTGGCAGAGCAAGCGGCTCATATCCGCTGGGTCGTGGGTTCAATCCCCTCTCCCGCTAGGTACAAAAACAGGCTCCCTGAACAGGGGGCCTGTTTTATTGTTATTCATTTATTTATCAATACTTTAAACAATATTGCAAGTTTACTATATTTTTCTATTTTGCTCTTGATTCAACTCAGTTTTGTAGAAATATTTTAGATTTTATTAATGCGCTAATGTGAGGTTGTCAGCATAGAAGCTTCTCATTGATTATTGCGAGGAAGTCGCTCAAAGCATGCCTCCAAGAAGACACCTTTATAAAGTCATCCCTTACAAAGAAGATTATGGAGAGAATAACCGCTTAGATGCAGTGGACGATCACTGGCTTGAAGGATTTATAGCATTTCTTCTTTCCAAACAAGCATTAAAGCAGATTACCACCGCGCATTATTTCTCGGCTGTCTGCCATATACTTCGAGTAGCACATAAGAAACGGCTGATAGCTTACAACCCTGCAGAGCATATCAAGAAAATCTCAGAACCTGAACCAATAAAAGTATGGCTTATACCCGAAGAGCTCGAACGCCTCGCTGCAACACCACTTGGGGGGAAGCTTGGCTCAGCAATAAAGAGAAGCTTTCTCTTCGCTTGCATGGTTGGGTTAAAAATTTCTGATCTTCAAACTCTTCGATGGGGAGACATCCAGCGAACACCTGTGCCGACCATCCTGAAAAGGTAAAAGAAAACAGAAAAAGTAGTTGAGATGGCAATGAACCACTCAGCATGTTCAATCATCAATGATAGCAGGCTACACCATCAAGATGAATATGTATTTCCTGAGCTTCAGACAAAAACCAGCGCAACACAATTTTTTAGAGCTTGGGCGAAAGCAGCGGGTATTGAAAAGAAAATAGGATGTCATACTGCGCGACATACGTTCGCCATTCTAGACATTGAAAACGGGGCAGCTCTCTATACTGTTAGTAAGATGCTTGGCCATACAGATATTCAAACTACCCAGATCTATTCTAAAGCAATGGATAAAATGAAACGAGCGCCAGTTGAGCTATAATGAGACTCTTTATCAAGATAGGGAAAGATGAAAAATAAGGTGGACTTCTGCTCCTCTCAGGCGATTTCTCTAAATTTCCTTATAAGGAACCTGCTCCAATACATCGTATCCGGAGTCTCATACTCCAGCGACTGATGGTCTTTCCTTTAGTACCCTAAGAAGAGCTTCTAAAACAGCCAAATCTGGATCTTCCGATACCCCCTTAGGTTAATAGTAATAGGATGATCTACATATCCCGAGAATCGCGCATTGCTGAACGATTGAAAACTCAGGATGATCGGTTTCCACCATTTCGATTCGGTCCCGTACAAATTAGATGCGGCCTACTTTATTCTCTTGCTAATCATGTCCAGTTATCTGGACTCATTATAGGAGAGCCCGTAGGATTTATCATCAAGCTTAAAAATGTGCGTTTACCATAAACTGTGTAGACGTAACATAACCATGCTGTCATTCGATCCTTGGCGCATAAACTCAAGTCTAGATGACGCAGCTGCAAGGCTTTCAGGTTGAACCAGCATAAACCGAAACGGAAATAAACTCGGACTTTCAAGGATATCTTTTAGAGGAGCAGCGCGGCACTCTCTGGAGTAAA
>CAYXOW010000049.1:4838-6796 GCA_964466815.1 uncultured Treponema sp. | reverse complement strand
CTTCAATAAACCAGGCGATGAGATGGCTATCCTCAAGAGTAAGCGGAGTTCCTGCAGCATACACACCCCTTGTTTCAGTCTCTTTGAGTACACCCCAGTCTATGAACGTACGAAGTACGCGGCGAGCTGCTCTCGAAACGCTCTCTCGTTCACCATATTGCTCTCGAATGCGTCGCTGGACCTGGGATGCAGCCACAGAACCCTGAAGCCTCAGCAAGCGGCCGGTGTGTTGCGCAACCGAGGACCAGAAAGGATAAACTGCCATCATCATGCCCCAGTGAATAATGATGCTTACCTCTTGAAAACTATGTGATGCTGGGCGATTTGAAAGAAAATGCAAGCCATCTTCTCGCAAGCCACTGAGCTCTGTAGTGCGATTGAGCCAAACCATCCTAAGGATACTGATTACCTTATCTCTATTGCATCCCTTGGCGTTGCTACCTCTTGAAACTTGATCCTTTAATGATTCCTGCAGAGCTTCTTTGACTGCTTTTTTATCATTTCCTGCAAGAATCAAATTGGCAGTCTGCTCAAGCCATTCCAGGCGCACTCGCTGATTCACTCCGATGCGATCTCTCCCATTTTTCATTCAGCTCTCCGCTCAATTTTTACAAAAGGTACAATGAGTTCCTCGATGGAAATACCGCCGTGGCTCACAATGCGATGCTTTTCCTGAACAAATGCCTGCTGGGGAGGAGCCAGGAGAGCCAAATAGCTATCCGGCAACCCAACGCTTCCCCATTCTATTGCCCTGGGGAAGCGTTCTTTCACCCCCTTTCGAAGTGATGCGTCAGGATATACGCGGACTCGTTCACCCCGCTGATCAGCCATAGCCCCTTCTGATGGTCGTCCTATGCCTTCAGCTTCGATATTGCCATGATCAGAAGTGAGATACACTTGAAACCCCAAATCCAAGAGCACATTCAGAAGCTGGCTCAAGTATGGCTGCTTGGCCCATTGGCACACCTGGTCGTACATACCAGCAGCTCCCATTGCCATACCGTGCAAGATTCTGTCAACCTTATCCACAACAAGCCCAGCTACTCTTAATTTGGGATGAGAAAGCGCTTCTGAAATATCTTGTACATCGCCTTCTCCCAATCCCTTGAGGTAGACAACCTCATTGTTCGTGAGCCCCTGATCTGCCCAGAACTGCGCCCAGAGTGCAGGTTCCTTCTCCGTGGTTCGTATGCTGTTCGGAAAGAACAGTGGTGCTTTGCCTGCAAATATCGCTTGCCGCGAAACAGAAGTCAGGGAAGGAATCCATGCGAACACCTCCTGCTCGCGAAACCGTAACGTAGGCTCCTTGCGTGCGAGTGCATGTCGTATCAACAGCCATTGATCCAACGAGAGGCCATCGATCACCAGCAATGCAACCTTGGCTGGTTGCTGCGGTACTACATCATGACAAGCGAATACTGCATTGGCCAAGTATCGCGCGATATGGTGAACCATGGCCGGTGGCTCTGGCGGCAGCTGTATGAGACCCGCAAATCGTCTTTGAATCCATTGCCAGAATCGCTCATCTACCCTTTCTGTCAGTCGGGACAGTTTGTCTGTTTGCTCCTCACTCAGACCATAATCATCGTGACAGATGACAAGCAATTCAGCCCAGCTGCGCGCAAAGCCGAACCACTCTGTGTGAGGAGCAGTAACCTCAGGAATAGATTCTTCAAGTTTTCCAAAAAGTTTATCCAGCCGATTGATTCTGTCTTCGAAAGAATCTGTTCGAATACCGATTGCCGCCCAGTGATTGGCAACACGCTCCCCTCGTGCATGGCAGACCGTATGCAGCAGACCCTCGACAAACAGATTGATCATATATCCCCGGACATCATCATGGTCGAACGGAAGCTCAGCTGGGCCAGGTATCGCAAAACCATAACCACTTTCATTTTCACGAACATAGGAAGTTTCGCGGATTTCAAGTCGGTCCAGATAGATAGGCCATCGTTCCT
>CAYXOW010000049.1:2733-4828 GCA_964466815.1 uncultured Treponema sp. | reverse complement strand
GAAGGAACTGTAAGAAAGCCTCGCGATCCGAAACAATCACCTCAAGAGGCCATTTGTCAAAACCCCTGTTCTGGCGTAGTAGATGGATCAGACGCGTATCGAGATCGGCAGGAATTCTCTGGTCGCGATAGTGACGCCGTAGCAGCATACGTAATAGATCAGATGGCTGCTTGATCAATTCAGGCGCAATTTCAAACACATGCCGCAAAATGAAGTCTCTGGTTGCGTTGTCGCCCAGCTTACCTGGTGCATGTATCCTCTGAGCCTCAAACAGAGCATCAAAATAGCTCCGATCCAGTGTAGCAACAACCGGATAGCTCAGGTTTGAGAAAATATCATAGAGATTGAAAGAGAGTGTACGACCAGCATGAAGCACGTCGAAGGGCAAAGTGCTGAGATCGCTTTCCTGGGATCGCAAGACGACGACAAGATCCGTATGCTCTCCGTGGTCCCACCGAGCGCGAAACTTTGATTCGTATGCATAGCGGAACGCCACAGGGTCTTCAAAAGAGATCAGTTCGAATCCACGCTCCCGAATGCCCTCGAGAATACCCTCTTCAATGAGAAGTCCATCCGGATCCGCTACCAGCGTAAGTTTGGCAATATTAGGAGCAAATTCATTCAGAATAAGATCACGCCAGCTCTGCATCAGTCTCATCCCCCCAGCCGAATTATTAGCAAAGGCTGCATATCAGGCAAAACACGGGCTTGCTGTTCAAGCTTCTCCTGAAAAGCTCGCTCTTCTTGAGCCAAAAGATGCAGACGATACGTACGTACCTGTGGAAGGCCTATTCGTTCAAGCATCTTGCGGCGGGCTGCAAATGCTTAGGATGCCTTTTCCCGTTCGAGCGAGATGCGGCGTCGATGTTCTTGCAACAGTGCTTGATAAAGCGGTTCCCCATACTCTTCTGCAGCCCTATGTACTGTATCGAACACTGATTCGGATACGGCTTGATCAAGCATGCAGTCCACCTGCGCAGATGTGGTAAGAAGCTGATCCCACACATATCTGGCTGTAGGCACATAGACCATGCCATTATCAGCCACAAAGAGAGGCATGATGCGCCTTTGGCGCATTTCCGGTTCCGAATACGGCGTTCGAGGATTATCAAAAAGGCTCACATTATTTGTTTCTTGCCTCACTAGCGAGATGTACCACAAAGACCAGAAACCCTTGATTTCCTCTGCCAGGCCTGGAATCGACAGAACAGGTATGGGCTGACCAGGGACAAACATGGGTAGCCTCATGACAAGGCTTCGGACTTTGGGGTCTTCAAGGGTACAATGATACGCAGTTGGAAGCAGTTCTGCTTCCTTGCTGGTAAAGACGACATTCTCATTCGTCTCACTATCCGGCCAGGTAAGGTTCCAGCATGTGTTTTTCTTCTCTGCCTGACCACCATGAGACCTGAGGTAGCTTACCGTCATGCGCTCGGCCCAATAGGGCAAGGGGTGGGCTAAAAGCCTTCTGGCTTCACCGGGTTCCAGATTCCTTGTAGATCCCAGCACCGAAGCGAGCGCCTTCGCCTCACGAGTCTGCTCCTGCACGTGTGCAATCACGCTCTCCACTGAAGCAGTGATGTTTTCTGGATTGAGGATCGCCTTTACATACATTTCATCGAACAGGTGTCCTGCCTGGACAGAATCGAGCACATCGCTGGTCTTATCGATGCCGAATTCATCCTGGATGACCACAAGCTTCTGCTCCAGCACTTCAAGTACGCGATGCTCTACCGAATCCTCAAAAACAAAATTGATAGCCCGCACCGGTTTGTGCTGGCCAATGCGATCTACTCGACCTATCCGCTGTTCCAGCCGCATGGGGTTCCACGGAATGTCATAGTTGATCACCACATGGCAGAACTGCAGGTTCAAGCCCTCACCGCCTGCCTCGGTAGAGATAAGCATGCGAATATCCTTCGCGAAAGCTTCCTGAACCCGCTTACGCTCTTCCATATTCATGGACCCGTTCAGACAGACGACCGAGAAGCCTCGTTCGCTCAGGAATTGCTGCAACATTTCCTGGGTTGGTACGAATTCTGTGAATATCAGGATTTTGAGTTCCGGATCGCTTTCCTGTGATTGAAGGCGGTAT
>CAYXOW010000049.1:1033-2714 GCA_964466815.1 uncultured Treponema sp. | reverse complement strand
CGATCAGTGCTTCTGCCTTTGCATCGGGGCCTACTTGTTCACAGCGGGAAGCAAGTTCCAGGAGTGTCTTGACCTCAGCACGTTCGTTCCTGAGCGCCTTGATGCGGCTATGAACCAACACGTCAACCTGCTCCTGGCCATCCAGGTCTGCCCATTCCTCTTCGTCGCTCAAAGGGAAGAGCGTCAATTGCTCCTGAGGCTCTTCAAGCACCGCACGTCGCTTTTCCAACGTCGTGCGGATAGCTCTGGTACTGGAAACTACCAGACGCTGCATCAGAATCAGCAGAAAGCCGATGTAGCTCTGCTTATCCTTCATAGCCTGGTTGTAGCCTTCTCGTACATAATCGGTAACTGCTTCGTAGAGAAGCTTCTGATCTTTATGTCGTGCTTCCCAGGCAATCGGAACAAGCTGCGTGTATCGTGGCTTGAAGAGCGGCTTACCGTCGGCATCAATGGCCGTGCGTTTCTCGGTACGAATGACATATGGCTGAACTCGCTCGCAGCTGATGCTGTCGCTATCTGGGAATGCCTTCGCATCGAGAAGGGACACAAGCCGATGGAAAGAGTCAGTCTTGCCCTGATGAGGAGTCGCGGTGAGAAGCAGCACATAGGGAGCAGCTTCCGCGAGCCCCTGGCCCAGTTTATAGCGGGCAACCTGTTCGGTGCTGCCCCCGAGCCGGTGCGCCTCATCCACAATGATCAAATCCCATCCGGCAGAAATAAGATCATCAAAACGCTCGCGATTGTGTTCACGAACCTGCTCAGCAGCCCATCCACGTCGCTGGTCCAAAGGTTTGACCGAATCCATTGGCACTACCACCTGAGCAAACATCTGCCAGGCATTGGTGGGCTGTACTCCCGCTAAATGCTTATCATGGATATCTACACGTTTCTCGGTAACTGGAAGAATGCGTTGCAGGCTCTTGATATCCTCGGGAAGCACCAGCTGAAAGGTTTCGCCGAAATGGAAGCGCATTTCGCTGACCCACTGCTGCACAAGCCCCTTTGGCGCAATCACGAGGGTCCGTGTCACCAGCCCTCGCAATTTGAGTTCCCGCATGATGAGGCCTGCCTCAATGGTTTTTCCAAGGCCAACTTCATCTGCCAGAAGATAGCGCACACGATCGCCTGAAATAGCCCGGGACAAAGCATACAACTGGTGCGGCAAGGGAATCACAGAAGACTCGATGGGTGCAAGGAGGATATCCTGGGTCAGCGCGTCTGCAATTCGAGCTGCAGAAGCAACATATTGCGTATAATCAGACGATGAAGCGGCAGTACCCTCAAGTGGTCTGAGACTGGAGGCTGGAACACGAACGATAGCGCTACTCTCAGGCAGCCAGATTCGGCAGTATGTTTCGCCCCAGAGCGTTTGGGTTTCGATGACTTTGCAGAGCTGTTGATGGTTGAGGCTGTAGAACCATTTATAATTCATACGGAAACCATGTTCTCAAAACATCAACAATTGATCGAAAACTCTCACAATCCATCAATCGATGGACGCTTGCTCGTTGGCCGATCTCCGCAAAATCTCTTGGAGAAATGGTCCTCTTGAGGCGTTCTCTCATTATGTATTCAAAAAGCTCCTTAGGTTGTTCCATCTTAAGCTCTTCAACAGTTTTTCTGAGCTTGTTTGAACGATCTGCAAGCCATGTATTCAGCTGTTCTGGTGATATACCAC